>CAZCAI010000047.1:17260-23126 GCA_964496595.1 uncultured Anaerolineales bacterium | reverse complement strand
GCCGTGCTTCTGCCGTGCTTCTGCCGTGCTTCTGCTGTGCTTCTATGGGAAAGTCCTTCGTACTATGGAATAGATTGTACCGGCATGTGGCCTAAATACAACCAAAAAGCGAGCCGGCGATAAAGCTTTATCGCCGGCTCGCTCAGTACGCTATGGAATGCGCGGTTATTCTGGCGGATCGGGTAGTGAAGTGGGCGCCCCCTCCAGGGATGCGACGACGGTGTTGGCCGTCTGGAGCGCCTCGCACAGGGATTGCTTGTTGGGATATTCGGTCGCCAGCTCATGGAGGATGTCGCGATAGTCCATGAGATGCGAGAGAAGGGTTGCTTCGTCCCGGCCATCTTCCGTGACGGCCACAAAGAGCAGATCGATCTCCTGGAAGAGGCCGGGCGGCGCTTCTTGATCGGCTCTGAGCAGCGCGCGCGCTTCGTAGATGCGCCGCTCCAACAAGACCAACTGCACCTCGCTGCGCTTATCGGTGGGCGTGAGCGAGAGCCAGACCTCTTCGACCTGGCGCTCTAACCCATAGAGGGGGTCGCCGGGGACGGCGGAGCCGGAGGCCAACACGGCCCCCACGTAGCCGCTCATCAATCCCAGCAGGATGGCAAAGGTGGTGAACGCATACGCCCAGCGGAACTTGGGTCGGGGGTGCGCCCTCGCGGGGGAGGGCGCGGGCGCGGCGGCCTGCTGCCAGATGCGACGTCGCGCCTCTGGCGAGACCTTCGCGCCCTCGGCGAGCGTGTCGGTCAGAAAAATACCCAGGTCAGTGAACGATTCTGCTGTTTGTTGGTTATCCCGTTGTCTTTTCATAGATCATCCTTGATCATTCTTCCCCGGCAAATGAGGCTTTACGCTCCAAGATCTTACGCAGTTTCGTCAGAGCGCGGTACATCATACTCTTCACCGCGTTGTGATTGCTGTGCGTCACCGTCGCGATTTCTTTATTGCTCAGCCCGCCGGCAAATCGCAATAAGATTATCTCGCGCTCGGCCTCGGTGAGATATTCGAAGGCCTGTTGCAGGCCCTCGTGATCGAAGCGCTCCTCCAATGGGTGCGCGGTCATATCGATTTTCAGAGCCTCGCGTTGCTTGATCTGGGTCTGACGTCGTTCCCGCCGCTCGACGCTGCGCCAATAATCAGCCAGCCGTGACCGCGCGATGCGAAAGAGCCACGCGCCAAAGGGTAAGCCGCGATCTTCGTATTTGGGCAGGCCCGTGATCATCTGCGTAAAGACCGTCGCCGTCAGGTCTTCTGCGACCATCTCATCGCCGGTGCGATAGAAGAGGAAGCGGTAGATTTTATCCACGTAATGTTCGTAGAGATCGCTCAGAGCCGATTGATCGCCCGTTTTGGCGCGTTGAATTAAATTACTTTCTTCAGAAGGGTGCATAGATTTTATTGTGCGTAGGCTTCGGTTGACTGATAAATGTTAAAAGACATTCTCGCACCCTCATATTATATATCGCCTGAGCCGTCCGTCCAGATACGTCGAGTTGGAGGATTTTTAGGAATTTTCGGGGATATTAGTCACCCGACACTTCTTAGCTCACGGATTAACGCTTTTTACATTTAAGAAATCTTTCCGGTAGCCGATTCTGTAATTTGGAATTTAGAATTGCGAATTGCGAATTGCGAATAATGCTATTGAGTAAGGATTTAAAATTCTAAATTCGCAATTCGCAATTCACTGATCCGCTGAAAGATCTAAAAAATCCGTGTAATCCGTGAAAATCCGTGAGCTGTTTTCTAAAAGTGTCAGATAGCTAGTCGGGGATATTAAGATAGATTGAGATAGATCCAAAAGTCGACGTAACCGCAGGCGGGGGCGATGCGATGTAGTGAGTAGAAGGAAGATGCCATATTCTAGCGATTTTTAAACCATTTGTTTGACATTCTGCGAGTGTCTTTTATAATCCAAACTTAAGTGAAGGGCGGGTCACTTTGTCAAGTAAAATTACGGAGGAAGGGTAATATGCGCCTAAATAAACCCGGACAAGCACTGGTCGAGTTTGCGCTTGTTCTTCCCATATTACTTTTATTATTTGCGACGATCATTGACGGAGCTATGATTGTGCAAGGCTATTTGACCGTGAATCACGCCGCCCGCGAGGCGGCGCGTTTTGCTGTCACGTATCAGCCTGTGCAGGGCCAGTGTCTCGGGGAGGATAATCAAAGTTGGCCGATGTGTCCTCAAGGCGGCGGATCAGAGAGCGATGATGACTATTACGAGCGGCGCGTGGCATTGATCAAGCGGCGAGCACAGGATGCGGCCGCGGGGTTGCGCATCTCAGCCCCTTGTCTGGAAGAAGATTGTATCAGCACGCATTTGGACACGCCGGGGATGTTCGGGGTGCGCGTGTGGGGCTTCCAGGGCTACGATGAGCCGGAACAGATCGATGCTCCTGGTTTGCCCGGCCTGCCGGTGCGCGTTCAGGTGGTTCACAACGTCGAACTGATGTTTTACAATACGATCTTCCCTTGGGCGCACGTCGAGGTGGATAGCGACTTTGAGATGATCAATGAAGGCGTCGAGTCGGGATTAGGTTCGCAACTGCCGCCGACGCCGCGTCCCATCACGCCGGTCGCGCCGCCGGAAGGCGATGATCCCCCGCCCACGGATCCGCCGGATAACACCCCCACGCCCGGCCCATCACCCACGCCGGCCCCGCGAGAGTTGGAGTTGAATTTCGAGACCGCCATCAATCTGCTCCCCGATGATCGCGCCCATGAGATCGTGGCGCATCTCTTTGAAGGGACGGAGGATATCGCAGACGTGCCGATTATTTTTAGCACCAATGAAGGCGACTTTGATTATAGCGGCGCTGGCGACAACCAGGAAGTGACGGTGGTGACCAATGATCAGGGAGAGGCCAGCGCGACGATCTATGCGAATGAGCCGACGGTGGCAGATATTACCGTCTGGGCCGATGAGGATGGGGATGGCGTTCAAGACGCCGATGAAGCCTTCGATACCGCCGTGAAAGAGTGGGAGGTTGGAGGCCCGTTCATTGTCGTTACGAATTATAGGCCGGAACCGTTGGATGTGATCGGCGTCCATCTGCGCAATCATGATCCGGATTTGAATGACTACGCCCTCTGGTGGTGCCCCAGCCCCACGGCCGATGAACCGCCGGTGGATGTGACATTGCAAATGCAGACCGATCTGACGGTCGATCCTGATACATGGGATCTTTTAGATGTCGAGGTTCAGGCGCCGGAGAATGCAGCAGGCGAATATCGTATCGAATCTCATAGTCTGGCGAACGACCCCACAGGCGGCTGTGGGCTGGCAACCTCGTTGGTCGCTTACTCCTCTGATATTTTTGTCCAACCGGTCAAGTCCGATCTGATCATCACCGACGTGCAAGTTGGAGTCCCGTTGGAAGAGATCGCCACGGGCGATGTGATTGCTGTCACCGTTGATATATCGAATACCAGGAATGTGACGGTCACCGACGGGCCGTTCGATGTGGATGTTTATGCGCACCTGCCCCGTGAACCCTACGTGGGCCAGATCGGCGGCGAGAAGCAGTGGGTGGAAACGCTGGGGCCGTTGGCCTCCAAGACGTTGACGATGGAGGTGCAGGTCAGCGAGTTGGGAGAGAACAAGCTTTGGGCACAGGTCGATTCCACCAATTATATCGATGAGGTGGATGAGGACAATAACACCTTTGGCCCGATTACCTTCACGACATGTTTCGAGGACGATTTCAACGACGGTCTGGATCCAGAGTGGCAAACGGTCGCCAGGGATTGCAACGGCAGTACGAGCGTCAACGGGAATGGAGAGTTGGAGATCAGCAGCAACGGAAGAACCCTTTGGGGAGGGAGCAATAACTACTACTATCTTTACCTCCCGTGGGAGGATGACTTTGACGCCCGCCTCAAGATTATCCAGGAACCGGACACCAATCAATTTGCTAAGGTGGGGCTGCACGTACGCGAAAGCACCGACCGATCCGCGCCGTATGTGATGAACATGGCTACGCATGCTAAGGATCCAGCCGCGGAGCAGGCGGCCTATCGCGAATATAGTGGCGGTGGCGGAAATCGGGTTGCCGGTTCGAATGATTACGAAATTGATTTACCCATCTGGGTCAGGATCGTGCGCGAAGGGAACACCTATGGCTACTATACCTCCTACGCCAGCGATCCAGAAGGGAGTGATTGGGAAGGCGATTACGGAACGCATACGGCGCCGCGCGATTTAGGATTGGTGGGAATCGCCCACGCTTCTTATAATAGCGGTCGCCACGGCATCGGCATCGTGGATGATTTCCGTATCTGTCGCGGTTCCGACATAGGTGTGGATCCGTCGCCGCGACCGCCGGGATTGATCGAGTGTGAGGAACTGATCAGCATCCCCAGCTTTGAGGGTAACCCGGATACGGTCTTCGAATTTTGGAGCGCCGGGGAACCGTTAGCATACCGGCGCTCCTCTTTGGAGCATTACGAAGGGACATTCTCGATGCGGTTGCACGCCTCTTTGGGGTCCTATGAGCCTTCTTGTTCGCAGAACAACTTGAATCCTTACCTTTATCAGGATGTGCTGATCCCGACAGAGGTCTATTCGATCTCTACCTTGGTGGTGGAAGGCTATTACTTAGTCGATGCGAGTAATTTGGATTGTAGTAATGGCGTGGCGCCCGATCCCGATGACAAGGTTTCACTGGAGTTGAAGACGGTCGGCGATGATAGCATCGTCGCGCCGCAAGATGTCATCGACGGCAGCGAAGTCACGGGCACGTGGCATCTGAAATCCGTGAACCTGGGAGACCACTTTAATGTGGCGGATTACGCCGGGGAGATGGTGCGGATCTACTGGGATGCGACCCACGACGGCGATTACGATGGCACATTCTTCTACTTAGATAACATCAGTGCGCAAGTTTGTACTCAATGGGCAGAACCAGAACCAGAGCCAGGCATGGCATCCATTCATGGGGTTGTTTGGTATCAGGGCCGACGGGTATCCAAAGGCGCGGAAGTCTATGCTTATGCCCAGAATGGTCAGGTTTATGATACGATCACCATCCAAGATGGATCCTATGGCTTCTATGACATCCCGCCGGGGGAGTATGTCGTCTACGCGGAGGCGATGATTGACGATGTGTTGCGCACGGCTGTCACGGAAGTGAGTGTGGCGGCTGATGAGCGTCGCGAAAATGTGGACTTGTTGCTCAAGTAAATTCCTGATGCTATTCCCGAACGGCAAAGATCTATGAGGCGCGAATTCTGGTTGCTGGGCTTGGTTACAATCTTGTTAGCCATCGCAACCGTGCTCTTTATTAGCTTTGTCCAACCCGGTGTTTCTACGACGACGATGTATGGCGCGCCGCCTGAGTTGGGAAGTGGCAAGACGGCGCGCGAGGCGTACCAGGCAGTCCAACCCTGGGCGCAACAATGGGCCTCGGATACGCAATTTGTAGCTATTTCTGCCTCTCGATTGAAAACTGAGGGGCAGAGCAGCGGGTGGAGCTTCCAGGCATACTCTCCCACTCAAAACAAACTGGCTATTGTGTTGGTACAACCGGATAAGATTTGGGTGCTTCGCGAGAAGACCGCACTGTACAAGCAACGCACCATCGATATCGACGCCTGGCAGGTGGATAGCGACCAAGTCCTGAATCGATGGTGGGAGACGCGCGGAGCCTCCTTGTGGGCCTACAATGTGGCGCATAGCCTCTACATGCATCTAAGGAATCGAGAGGACGGCAGGTTGGTATGGCAGATCAACGTCCTCAGCACAGGAGGCGAATTATTAGAATCCTGGGAAGTGGATGCACGAACAGGAGAAGCACTTTCAGGAGGTGGACCATGATTGTAAAATGGACAAAGAGGACAAAGAGGACAAAGAGGACAAAGA
>CAZCAI010000047.1:0-17160 GCA_964496595.1 uncultured Anaerolineales bacterium | reverse complement strand
GGACAAAGAGGACAAAGAGGACAAAGAGGACAAAGAAGGCAAACATAGTACGTGCGATGCATAAAGGGCAAAGTATGGTGGAGTTGGCCCTGGTATTGCCGATCCTTCTACTCTTCGCCATTGGGCTGGTCGAGGTGGGCTTTACGATGTTCGATTATATGCGACTGGCCAACGCCAATCGGGAGGCCGTGCGCTTAGCATCGCGTGGGCCGCGCTACGATGATGAGCTTGTGATCGATCGGGTGATAGCCTCCGGCGGCATGGGCGGCGAGGAGGGCGGCGTCTTTGAACCTTACTTTGATACGGACGATAACCTTTGTGTGATCGTCACCCGGATTCCC
Organism: uncultured Anaerolineales bacterium; assembly: GCA_964496595.1. Classification (GTDB taxonomy): domain Bacteria; phylum Chloroflexota; class Anaerolineae; order B4-G1; family SLSP01; genus JAAAOZ01. Next base: position 16,819 of record CAZCAI010000047.1, on the reverse strand, counting down.
GCTGAAGATGGGAGTCAATTCTCCCGTACGATCAGAGGAACTCTGCCCCCTGACTATGAGGCGCTGAATGTTGATCTTATCGAGCAGGAGAATAACACGATTAATACCCGGATCAACGAGTTACGTTCGGAAGGGGGGTATGCCACGCACTCGAATAAACTCATCATTGTCGAAACATACCTGGAACACGATCTGATCTTAGATTATCCTGATATTCTTCCGCTGCCTAATCCTGTGCCGCTCTATTTCCGTTCCACAATGCGGGTGACGATTGATTCTAAGTTGTGATATTTTGAGATGAGTGAGCCGCTACGCCGGGGAGATCATTAAGAACGAGGAGGTATGGTTGATGGAAAAAGATGTTGTGTTCCCACGGGAAGAGGGACAAAGTCTTATCCTGGTGGCCTTTGCTATCATAGCGTTGGTGGGATTCGTTGGATTGGGCGTCGATCTGGGATTGGCCTACATCGAGCGCGTCCGTATCCAGCGCGCCGCTGATGCCGCGGCCCTGGCGGCAGCATCAGAGTTGCCTCTGGAGAATGCCGCCGGATTGCGCGCCTTAGAGTACCTGGCCGAGAACGATTACGACTGCGGCCTGGGGGATCCCATTGACGTTGATAACCCGTGTACTGACCCTAACGTTCGTCTGGAGGTGGCGACTGCCCCCGGTGGTGCTTCGGGTGAACCGACTTACCACCATGTCTCCGGCCCGGCAGATCCCAACGATGCCTCGTTCATCATCCGGCTGAATGCGAAAGAAAATCAAGGGAGTCGCTTCCGCGTCGAGCTGGTGCAAAATGTTCGCATGTACTTTATGGGATTTCTGGGCTTCGGCAGTGTTCCGGTCGCCGGCAGCGCGATGGCCGAGAACATCCAAGACCTGGATATTATGTTAGCCTTCGACGAATCTGGTTCGATGGAGTTCTTCACCCTCTGCCATGGCTGTTGGACGCCTAGAGATGGGGAATTGTATCCGGCAGGCGATCGCTGGCCGTTGCCATGGTGGGGGCCGGCGGATGGCCCGCCCATTCAGTGCTCCGGTAGCGGGGATGGCCCGTATGAGCGAGGCGGCGATACTTACATCATCATCGAAGCTGAGGAGTACAGTTACGTCAACAGCGACTATCACCGCGATACCTATCCCGGTAAGGGGTACACCTATTGGGTCCTCAGTCGCAACGGCCAAGTCAACGAACCGAAGACCGGCCATTTGGGCGATACCGGCGCCTATGGGCGGGATGATCGCGGCGCTTACATCTCCCATGCCCCGCGGCGGATTGGCGGGTCTACGGATGGCTCCGGCGTGGAATGTGTCTGGTCCGATCTCCTTAACGGGGAGATGTGCAGTCGACATCAGTGGGTCTTAGATTTGGGCGGCCCCTATCCGGCTCCGCGCGTTGATTATGAGTTCACCGTGCCTGAAAGTGGCAACTGGTACTTCTGGATTCGGGGCCAGGGAGGCAGCTCCCATCGTGGACATGTCTATTGGGGGCTTAACGGCGCGCCAATTGGGCGGTCGGACGGTAATCCCTCCTCAAATGACTACTTCCATCAAGTGGGGTGCTGTGGGTATAACGGCGCCGATAAAAACAACTGGCTATGGGGACGGTTGGGTATCGGGACTAATTATGACGGATTTGCCCAATATCTAGAGGCGGGGAATACCTATACTCTGAATATCTGGGCCGGCGGCGCGGGCTTTGCGCTGGATCGGATCATCATTACAGACGATAACGGCTCCAATCTGCCCAATCAGGCAACTGACCTGAATCGCGACTATTTAGATAATAACCGGACGGGGAGTGCGTGTAATCCCTGTGATGCGCGTTTCGGAGGTTATCCCGGCGGCACAGGCTACAACAATCCGCCCAACTGTAACGATCCCAATCTCCCGGAACCCGCTCGCTATCGCTATATGGACGATCTCTACGATGATGAGCAACCCCTGGCTTCCGCTGCCGCGGCTTCTATTCGCTTCGTTAACATGCTGGATTTTAACTTCGATCAGGTTGGCCTGGTGACCTACAGCGACAAAGCGAACCGCGTTGTGCAATTGCGGTGTCTCAAATCCAATGGCCAGGGGTGTACTAAAAACGTCATCAACAACACCATCATTGATACGCTCGACTCTCGCAATCAGACCTATGCCCGTGGCTCCACCAACATCGCTGACGCTCTTGAGGAAGCGATTGAAGCGTTGGATAATGATCCGCCGCACTACGGACGTCCCGGCGCAGCCAAGATCATTATTCTGATGACCGATGGCCAACCCAATAAGAACAGTAATCTTCATCCTGAACATCGGGAATGTGCGGATATGGGACAGTTATGGCCGCACAATAATTCCTCCGCGCACGATTGCAGTATGTACTTTGCGAATCTGGCCCGCGATAAAGGCATCATCATCTTCGGCATCACCCTGGGCGATGGCGCCGATCAGGAGCTAATGGGCGCGATCGCTGAGCGAACCGGCGGCATCCATCGGCACGCCGAGGAGACCGCGGCCCTGGATGGCATCTTCGATGAGCTGTATAACCGCATCTTCCTCCGCCTGGTGGAGTGATGTAAAAATGCAGCGCTGTTGATCTCGGATTTCATCTCAGAGAGGGGCAAGGCTCGCCTTGCCCCTCTTTTTCTATGCCTTATAATGCGTGCTATGACCAAATCGACTGCCCGTTGGCTGATGATACTCACCCTACTGCTCGCGGCCGCCCTGCGTTTATGGCAACTGCCGGCGGGGACCCCCCTGGGCTTGCATTACGATGAGGCCGCCAATGTCATCCTCACCCGGCAAATTGCCGCCGGGGAGTACCGGCCGCTCTTCATCCACGCCTACACCGGCAAGGAGGTGCTCTTCTTCTACGCCGCCGCGCCCTGGATGCGCATCTTGGGGGGCACCGCGTGGGGGCTGCGCCTCGGCGCGGCGATGCTGGGCATCCTCACCGTGGCCGCGACCTACACCGCGACCCGCGCGCTCTTCGGTGCGGATCGCGGGAGCAGGGCGGTCGCCGTGCTCGCCGCCGGATGGATGGCCGTCGCCTTCCCCCACATCCTGCTGAGCCGCTACGGCTTCCGCGCCATCTCCCAACCGTTGCTCCAGGCGCTCACCGTCGCCGCGATGTGGTGGGGATTGCGCACGGGCAAGCGGCGCTGGTTGCTCTTGGGCGGGATCTGCTTGGGGTTGACGGGCTACACCTACCTGGCGGCCCGCCTCTTCCCTGTGCCGCTGGGTTTGGCCGGCATGATTGTGTTATATCTCACGCCATCCGCCGAGCGCGCGCGCCCATTGCGCCAACTCGGCTATCTGTTAGTCGCCGCCGTGCTCATCTTCGCGCCCCTGGGATGGCACTTCGCGCGCCATCCCGACGCCTTCACCACGCGCATCGATCAGGTCGCGGCATCCTCTGGGGCGGAGGCCTGGCGCGGCGTGCTGCTCTGCCTGCGCGCGTTGGGCCTCCCCGGCGCGGGCGATCCCTACGTGCGCTTCAACCTGCCGGGCCGTCCCGTGTTGCCGCCGCTGGCGGCTCTCTTGGCGCTCCTGGGATTGGGGGCGCTCGTCCAATCGCGCCGGGACGCTTCATCTCCCGTGGATCGCGCCGGACGCTGGTTTCTCTGGCTCATCCTGCCCACGATGTTGCTGCCCAGCGCGTTGGCCACCTCGGAGATCACGCCCAGCAATTTGCGTCTGGTTGGACTCTTCCCCTTTCTGGCGCTGCTCCCGGCGCTCGGATGGGTGCAACTCCATCGTTGGCTGGCTCGCATCCTGGGCCGGCGCGTCCCGCTCTGGGTCTGGGGCCTGGCGCTCATGATCATCGGCGGGGGATGGGAGGGGCGCGCCTACGCCGAGTGGGCCACATCGGCGGAGCTGTTCTACGCCGCCGATGGCGAGATGACGTTGGCCGCGCGGGCGTTGGATCGCGCCGCCGGCGATCTTGATGAAGAGACGACCGTCTACATCGCCAGCGAGCATTACCGGCATCCCACGGTGGCCGCGCTCGCGACCTCGTACAGGCGGGCCAAGTGGCTCACCGGCGGCGCGAGTTTAGTGCTGCCCCCACAGGGTGCCGCTCTCTATCTGTGGCCGGCGTCAGCGACGCCGGCCGCGCCCTGGCCGGATGCCCTCGCTGTACAGTTGGCGCGTGATCGTAGGGCGTGGCTTGATCCCGACGGCGCGCCGGCCCTGTGGCAGAGCCGCGTCGCCTCGGAGGCGCTCGCAGATCTGCGGCAGACCCTAGCGCCGACCCCGGCAGCGAACTTCGCGCACGTGATCCACGTGCACGACGCGCGGGCGCTCGCGATGTGCCGGTCGGGGGCGATGTGTCCGATTCTGGTCACGTGGGAGGCGCGGGCATCCTATCCCACGCTCCAACCCGTTGTGCGCGTGACGCATCCCCACACGGGAGAGTGGGCGCGGGTGATGCCCTTCCACTATCCGGCCGAGGAATGGACGGCGGGCGAGGTGGTCGGCGATCAATTTGAGTTGGCGCTGCCGCCCGGCATCCCGCCCGGCGACGACTATCAGATCACTGTGGGGGCCTTCAATCCCGATGCGGGCGAGGCGCTGCCGCGCCTGGTGGAGGAGCGTTTCGCGGGCTTGGACGCGCGTTTCCCGCTGATGATTGCCGCGCGGACGGCGCCGCCTTCACCTGGGGATGCGGCGCGCGCCTGTCCCGATCTTTCTCGTCAGGAGATGCGAATAGAGGAGGGTTTACGGCTGTTGGGCTGGCAGCATCCGCCGGAGGAGCTGCGGCAGGGCGAGCGGCTGCCGCTCACGCTCTGCTGGCAGGCCGAGGCGGCGCCGCGTGAGGCGCACGCTGTGACGTTGACGTTGCAGGGACCAACGACAGCGCGCCTGTACGCGGGGGCGCCCGCCGGCGGCTATGCGTTCGATCAATGGCTGGCCGGCGAGATTATCGAGGATCGTTATCGCCTGCGGCTGCCGCGCGATTTGCCCGCCGGGGCCTATGATGTGGCGTTGCGCGTGGGGTCGGGGTCAACGGCGACGCTGGGCAGTATCAAGGTGCGCGCGCTCGACCGCACGTTTACTGCGCCAGAGCTATCGCATCCGCTGCAAGCCGATTTTGGGGAGCGGATTCAACTCCTGGGCTACGAGACGTCGGCCATCCACGCGGGCCAGCCGCTGACGGCGACCTTCGCCTGGCGTGCGCGGCGCACGATGGCGGTGGATTACACGCGGTTTGTGCATCTGACGGATGCTAAGGGGCGGGTGGGGGCGCAGGTGGATGGGGGGCCACGTCAGGGCCGGTATCCCACCTCGTTGTGGATGGCGGATGAGGTGGTGGTGGAGCAATTAGCGCTTCCGCTGCCCGCCGATCTGCCGCCGGGGCCATACACCTTGCGCGTCGGCTTCTACCTCCCGGAGGACGGCGCTCATCTGCCGGTCAACGGCGGGGGCGATGGGAGTTTGGTCATCTATCTAAAAGAGGAATAGGTCGGGATGGGGCATCCCGACCTACGTGAGAAGTGTTATCGAGAATCCTTGCGAAGGTTAACAGGATCTCTAGTGATCAGATTAACCTGCTCGCTGCACCTGATACGGACTGTTTGAGGCCTCTTGTGCAACCTTCGCAAGGGTAAGCTTCTAAATTACTTCTTGCGTTCGACGACTTCGACCTCGTCCGGCATAAAGTGGTAGCGCTCGCGTTTGTAGCGCGGCCCATCGGGCGGGATCTCCACGGTGAGTTCGCCTTTGAGGATGTCGCGGTCGATGACGCGGCCCAGGCCGTGCTCGGTCTGGACGCGCGCCTTGAGTTTGGGCAGCCCCTTGCTCGCCTCCTTGTACCCCTCGTGCTCGTAGGCGAGACAGCAGCGCAGTCGCCCGCACAGGCCGGTGATGTCGCTCGGCGCCATCGAGACGCCTTGGGACTTCGCCATCCGGATCGAGATGCGGCGGAAGCCGGTGAGAAAGCGCGAGCAGCACCGTTCCTCGCCGCAGACGCCATAGCCGTCCAGCGCCTTGGCGTAATCGCGCGGCCCCACGGCGCGCAGCTTGACGCGGCAGCGCATTCGATTGGCAATGCGACGTCGTAAATCCGCGTGCTCCTTTTGGCCCAGGTTTCCTGTGCCGATGACCAGCGCGATTTTGCCATCCAACGAGAACTCCACCGAGCCGATCTTGAATTTGAGCTTCGTCTCCGCGATTTCTTCTTTGGCTACTTCCCACAGCCGCTCGGCCCGCTCCAGGCCGACCTGGTACTGGGCCATATCCAAGCCGGTGGCGCGGCGACACACTGGCTTGATCTGATCGTAGGAGAGGCCGCCGGGCGGATCGTCGACCAGCACGGCGACCTGTCCCAGTTGCTCCCCGTATACGGTTTCCACGACGACCCAATCATCACGACTAAGGGCCATCGCCACAGGTGCGGCAAAGTGATATAGTTTCCCGGCAGATTGAAATTTCACGCCCACTAATTGGTGTTGGTGTCCAGTGTTATTCATGCGTCTTATCTACTCCCTCATTCTCACACGCCTTGTCTTGCAGCGCTGTGATGTGTATTTTAGCAAATCTGCACAAAAATCATTCTTAGACCGTTCCAGCAAGGCGGTTATGTTTATTTGGACGGTGCGAATGCTGGAACGTCCATAAGTCTAATATACTGGACAATGGACGGTTTGACAACTGCGCACAGGGTAAGGCGCAAAGCAACAGGCCCGACATTCGTCGGGCCTGTGTTGCCTCCGGGTGATTATTTTCTATCCACCAGGAAGATTGCTGGGCGGCTCCGTGCCATCGGGTGGGCCGGCCTCATCGGGTGGATTCGTGTCCTCGTCGCCGTCGCCAGGGACGTCGGTGGGCGGGACAGCCTCATCAGGCGGGCCGGCGTCCTCATCATCACCATCTTCGCCATCGCCAGGGATGTCGCTGGGTGGGCCGACCTCTTCGGGTGGGCCGGCATCGTCCGGTGGGCCGGCGTCCTCATCGTCATCATCATCTTCGCCGTCGCCAGGGATGTCGCTGGGCGGGCCGGCTTCCTCAGGTGGGCCGGCGTCCTCATTCTCAGGGATGTCGCTCGGTGGGCCGGCCTCTTCCGGTGGGCCGACGTCATCCGGCGGGCCGGCCGCGCCCACGCGCTCCTGGGCCGTCGTCATCGCGCGCGTCATCGCTGCGATGGCCTCCTCCGGCACGTCCTCCGGCAATTGCTCCAACATCGCTTGCAATTGCTCGGCCAGGCGGGCCTGGACCCTCTCCCGTTGCGGCGTTGTAATCGCCTCCATGGCCTGTAAGGCGGTCTCCAGATGCGCCTGATATCGCTCGGCGACCTCCATCGGGATCTCGCCCTCGCGGTCAGCCAATTCGAGCGCTTCATCGAGACGCCGCTCTGCCAGACGCATCGCAACCTCGGCTCTGGTTGCTGGTTGCGGCGTGAAGTCCAACTGCCAATCCTCCAACTGTAATTTGAGCGGATAGAGCGGCGATCCGGGCAAGCTTTCATGCGTTGCCTCTGCGGCGCCTACTGATCCGCCCATTGCTACGGCCAATACTAAGAACACTTTCACAAACGCTAACATCGGTGCCTCCTTGAAAGATATGGTTAGAAACTTCTTCAACTTCAACATCCATAGTGATACACCACGTTCAATCGGGGGTGTGGATACGGCCTCTGTCGAATATGTCTGGGCCTGCGCGAGGAATGCTTGCCGATCTGCCTCCCATGCCTCCGGATCGGGCGCCGGCACGGGACGCAATTTCTCCAGCGCCTCACGTACAATTGGCGTAAGCCCTTCTAACTCCTGGTATCTCTGTTTATGCCTCATGATGCGTCATCCTCCTGTAGAATGTGCTGCAAATTCTGCAACCCCCGATATTGTAAGCCTTTGACCGCTCCGACCGTGCGTTCGAGCACGTGGGCGACCTCTTTAAGAGACATTTCCTCCAAATAACGCAGGACGATGACCTGTTGTTGCAAAGGCGTCAACGATTGGATCGCTTTCCGCACCCGCGTCACTTCTTCTTGAAGCACAACGGCTTCCTCGGAATTCGGCGGGACGGTTGGCTCCGGCGCGTCATCCAAGGGGGCGGGCGGATCTGCGGGCTGGCGGCGATAGAAATCGACCACCAAATTGTGCGCCACCCGGTAGAGCCACCCCGAAAGGTGGGACTCGGGGCCGCCGCCATGTTTGAGCGAGTCCAAGAAGCGCTGAAAGGTCTGCGATACGATGTCCTGGGCCGTTTCCTGATGTCCGGTCCGACGATAAACGTAGCGATAGAGGGCCGGTGCGTATTCATCGTACACTTGTGTCAGCGCAGCCTCATCCCATTGACGCGCCCGCTGTAATAAGGCTTGAGACGAATCCATGTAACTCCCTATGGGTTGTTCGAATGTGGTGACGCTAATATCTATAGCTCCTTCGGTTCCCATTGGTAATGTCCAATGCTCGTTGAACGCCTGGTTTGTAACTGGTGTGAAAAGGGCCTTTCACTTATTACGACGTAAAAGCGGCCAAAAGGTTACGGTGATTTCTATGAATTCTTACCTATAATGCATCTTTGGCTTGAAATTGGTGTGAAAAGGGTCTTTCACTTATGGGTCTTTTGGATTTTGCCGGGCAACCCCCTCATTAGTCCTAAAAGTAGCCAGAAATTGCGTGTTGGTGGGGATCACAGACCTTTTTCGCGTCGTTACTGGGTTGTGGATGGGGATAGTACGATTGCACCCGGCGAATTCCCGAAGAGCCTCACTTATTACGACGTAAAAGCGGCCAAAAAGTTATGGTCACTTTTTGGCCGCTTTACCTAATTGCCGATCTGGGCTTGATCGGCTTTTCCAGCCCCCGGTATTTTAAACTATCACTATATTGCTCGTAATCCGTTGGTGGTCGTGACGTGTTACTCCCAAAGAACGACGCCCATTACGACACCCTCGACGCACGTGCTGCCTATGCCGCCGGAAGGGCTGATGGGGCCGGCCCCGATGACGGCGGAATGGAATTCTCCACCGATGGTCTTGCCGCCACAATCATCGATCGTCACGGCGACGAAGCCGACGACGTGATAGTACAGGAATTGGCCGCCGGGGAAACTCAACGGAGAAGCCGGACTGTCGAAGTTGGAATCCATAAACGTCACCTGTTCGACGTAGTCGAAGATTGGCATGAAAGCGGTTTTGCCCATGTGATTATCGCAGACTGTCTTGCGGCTGGATTCTCGCGAGCCTGGCTGACCGGCGATGAAATCCCCATCCAACAGATAAGGCGGTAGTCCTCCGCGCGTTCCGGCGTAGAGGGGATGCGGGCATCCAGTCTCGGCCCACTCCTTGAGATTTGCGTTGCTCATATTGGTATCGATAACCCGGTTGCGCGGATCATCGGTGCTGCCGTCGGGGTTGATGTCGGTGTTGTAGATGTAGTTGAAGTTGAGCCAGCCGCGACTGGCCTCCGCGGGAGGGTCGCTGGGGCAGTCGACATCACTTGTACTGCAGATCGCGCCTGAACTATCGAATATGGTGAAATCTTCCGAGCCGCTTTCGAGGATAGCATCAACACGTTGCACAGGGACCCCAATAGGCAACATCCCCCCGCCGTTGAATTGGCGGATCGGCCCGGTCATGGCCATGGCGTTGGCCGCCGCGCCGATGTGATCGCGACCAAGCACCCGCATGAAGGTGGCCGTGTCCGTGATGGACATGCGCGCTTCCACACCCGCCGCGCCGTCAGGGATGCCGCTTCCGACCCCTACCTGCCTCAGGCGATTTTCTTCACCGTCCACGTACCATGCCTCGATATTCGCGTCGGGGGAGAAGTGGTCGACGCCGTTGTGGCGGGCCATATCGACTAAGGCTTGCGCCACGATGTTGTCGTTCTCCACGGAACCGGTTTCGCATCCAGAGATCATTTCCGCCAGTTTGCGGGTGGCGGCGACCACGCCGCCGTCGGCCGCGTTCTGGGTTTGTCGCCGAGCGGTGTACGCTCGACCGCCATCGACGGCCAGGCCTGCGAAGGCCAGTAAGACCACTATCGCAAAGGCTACTAAAACTATCGCTTGCCCTCGTTCCTCTTTCATCTTATACCTCCAATATTTTCTACACTATAGGTTGGATTTATTTTACTGTTACGATTACGATTTGCGTAACCGTTTAGTCTTGTGAGGTGCAACACACTTTTGAGCTTGTTGCCCGGCATATACTGCATCAGGTAGCGCTTTCCTTCAGTTTAAGTGCGTTGCACCTCGACCTGCTCATAAAACTACACAGATACCTGTTTGCTATGACTGTGACTATGACAACGAAAAAACAGCGATGGATATGTATTGATGTGCTGTGTTGTACAGGTACGCACCTCACGGATTGGTCATAAGGGGATGGACGGCTTCTCCTTGCACTCCCAGCACGCCGTCGGGGAAGATCGTATTGGCGAAGGGGGTATAGAGGGGGATAGTGTAGTCGACGGTCACGGTGATAGGCTCGCCCATGCTTATATTGGGGGGGTAGGTCACGCTTACCGCCTCCGGCGGGAAAGTCACGAGGCCGGTCGTCGCCGCCGAGGTGCGGCGCTGAATTTCTTCATAGTCGGTAGGCCACAGCGCCGCGTAGGTCGCGCCCTCTTCCGCCGAGTCGTTCAGGGCGACCAGGGCGTAGTAGACGCGCCCGAAGTCGATCAGCCCAGATAAGAGGATCAGGAGGATGGGGAGGAGAAAAGCGATTTCTACCATGCTCTGTCCTCGTTGTTGTTTTCGTTTTTGTTTCCGTTGTTGATACCGAAAGGCTTGAGTCATATTTCTTAACATTTTATTTCCTCCTTAATTTTTACGTCTCAGGCGGTGGCTCTGTCAATCTGTTGCTGTAGACGAGAGCACCGCGCCGGTTTGGGCGTCGATGACGACGCGCAATTGTTCTCCGCTCTCAGTCGCCGCGACCGTCCAGTGAGGCGTCGATTCCGTGGCTTGGAGTTGGAAGGCCACCAAGGAATTATCATACATCCGTAGGAAGTCGTCGCCGCCCGCCGCGCGAAAGGATAACCACGCCACATCGACGCCATAGGGCGGTGGAAAAGTCGTGATCAGGTTGGGCGCCAAGGGTAGATCGGTCGGCGGCGCCCAAAAGTTCTGGGCGTCACTTACGGTGATGGCGTGTAAGGTGCGCTCCGCAGGCGAATAGTAGTACAAGGTCCACGCCAGCGGCGGAGTTTCCACCGCTCGCCATTGATCCCCCGGACGCCAGGCCCCTTCCGCTCGGAAGAGCGCCGCGTCCGCCGCGCGTTGCCGCGCCTCTGGCTCGGCTTTGACGACGGCGTCGGCCAGCGAAAGCTGCGATATGCCGCCTTGCCACGTCGTCGTTGTGTAGCCCGCCCGCTCAGCCAGTGAGGCCGGGCCGCGATCGGTCAGCAGGCGAAAGGCCAGGATCAGCGCCAACAGGACTAAGATCGCCAACGCTACGATGCCCATAGTCAGGGAGATGGTGCGTTTTGTCTCTGAATTCATCTTGGCTTTATTGCTCCCGCATAATCACAGGTAGAAAGACCCGATCCAGTTCGGCGGTTCCGGTGCGATAGTAGAGGCCCTCAGGCTGCGTCTCGCTGCCCTCTATTAAGAACTCGCCCCAGATAAGATGCGCTTGTCCTTGCGAATCGAGGGTCACTTGTGCGTGAGCCGAGAGCAAATCAGAACTCTGGGCCACGTTGATTTCTCCTTGCCAGGAGAGGCCGCTATCCGGCGAGCAGCGCATCCAAATCTCTTCTTTCCCAAGATAGCCCTCTGGTCCGTAGAAACCATACCATGCGATACATATCCGCTCGCCTCGCGCGCTGATAGCTGCTTCTGTGTTCGTCGGGAAGTTGTTGTTCACTTGTAAAACTTGGTTGTGCAGCCGGTAAGGGCTGTGGCCTTGATCCGGCGCGCCGCGCTGATAGTTGATGTATTGGGCATCGGCCTCGGTGTACGCCCCGATAAACTCACTCCAACTTATATGCACTTGATCTTCCTGATCCACCGTGATGTTGGGCAGAATGGCGTTGTGCTCAAGCGGCGAGACGCGCTGCGGCGCATTCCATGTGATCTCCGTAGCATCCCACGTCCCGTGAATGTACCAAATCCTGCGGCTGCGGTCTTGCCGGGTATCTTGTTGCCATACGATATGGAGGCCGGCGCCCTCCTGGTCGAGGGCCAATTTAGGATCGCGTATTTGGCTACTTATGCCCGGCGTGATAACCGCGCTGGAGGTGAGCACCACAGTTGGCGTTGACCAAGTAGGGGTAGTTAGTGGACGGTGGGCATAGTAGAGGTCCCATTTCGATACAATGGGATCGCTCGAAGCGGAGAAGACCAGATGGATGCCCGTGGGGCCGATGGCGACATCGGGAGCTATGAACCCGTAGACCTGTGTGATGATGGTCTGGGTGTTGATCGTCGCCAGCTCTTGATTCAACACTTGCTGTATCACAGTGTTGGGATCCCCGCCGGCACTTTTGCCTTGAACCCATGTAGCTAAAATGTCCGTACCGGAATAGACAAGACGGGGGTTCCATCCCGCCTCTCCCGTCACATCTAATGCTACCGTCTGCGATTCCGCCCAACTCCCGTTGACTTGCCGGGTGAGCGTGATCCCGCCGCTGCGCTCTGAGGCCCACGCCACACTAACATTTCCGTTTAGCCCCGGCGCTACGGCGATAGCTGAGCGCTCGCGAAGATCGTTGCGTTGGGTCAGCGGGGTAGGGTTCGTGGCCCCCGGCCACGGCGCCTCCCCCGCCGCCCCTCCTACCGTGACGATAAACAGCCCTAAGCCCAACAGTATGGCCAATATAATCGATATATTGCTTAGGGTTTGTTTCGTCACTGGCTTACCTCGGTTAAGTATAGATCGATATAGTCGGTTATCTGGTTGGATACGACGGTCACAGGGCCAACCTGTGCTCGATAGAGAGATTCACCCATGCGTAATTCTCCCACGACGATGTAGTCGCCGGGTGGTAAATTGGAAACCTCATAGTCTCCGTAAGTATCAGAACGGCCGGATCCCCACAATCGATCTTCCGCATCGTAGATGTAGATGCTGACATTACTCTGCAATGATCCCTCAAGATAGGTGGCGCCCGCAATGTCGCCGGGATCGCCGGGCGGGACCTCTGGCGTTGGCGTGGGCGTCGGGGCGGGGTTGTCCACTGTGATCGAGATCGGCAACGATGCGCTGACGTTGTTATCCTCGTTTAACTCGGTGATCTGATCCCAGGTATCGGCCATCGCGACGACCTCGTGCTCGCCTGTCGTGTCGAAGCCTTCCGGTACGTACATGGTGAAGGTGATGGTCGAGCCGGCCGAGAGCGCGTTGATCGCGACATAATCGGTGCTCAGTTGTTCGCTCAGAGGCGCGCCGTCCTCCGGGTTCGCGAAGAGATCGACCCAGAAGAGCGATGTGACATCGAACTCGCCGATGTTCGACACGCTCACATCAAAGTACAGCTTCTCGTAGGTGCCCAGCGGCGTCTCGTTCTGGAGCGCTAAGTGGCTTACGGTCAGATCGGGGAGGGTGTCCGGGGTGGGCGTGGGCGTGGGCGTCTCGTTGGGGCAGGGGCGATCGAAGGTGGCCGAGGTCTCGACGCGCAGATCAGCGTTGTTTTTATCATATTTGTACCATCCCCTGGCCTCCACTGTATGCGTGCCTTCGGGGATTGTGCCGCCCGGTATATCACTCTCGAAGAAGGTGCTGCTAAAGGAGCCGGAGGCGTCGTACTCCATCGTTCCCAGCAGGCTGCCATTCCAAAGGAATTCGATGGTCTCAACTACGTCCTGCGGCGTTGTGCTCGTCGGCCAGTTTTCGCCGGTGATGGTGATCTGGATATCTGTGGCGTCAGATCCGACGCACGTTGGCTCCAAGGCGATAAACGCACCGGTTGGGGTCGGTGTGGGCGTCGGCTCGGCGGCCTCCACGACGGCGAGATCCTGCGAGCCATAGCCCTGCACGATCACGGTGTGCCCCTCCACTAAAGGCGGCAAGTCATCGAAGGTAAAGTTCCCGTTGGCGTCCACCGTTCCTGTGCGTTGTAGCCCGGTCTGGATGATGCGGAGCATCACACTTTCGTTGGCCGCCGCCGTGCCGCGGACCGAAGTCTCGCCGGCTATCAGCGGCCTGGTGATGACAATCGGCGGCAGCGGGGTCGGCGAGGGCGTCGGTGTGATGGAAGGCGAAGGGGTGGGGGAGGGCGTTATATTCGGATCGGGCGTATCTGTAGCCACCGGCTCCGGCGTCATAGTGGGCGTGGCCTCTAGTGTGGGCGTGGGGGGGGCGTCGGGATCTGGCGTGGAGGTCGGCGCCACGATGGGCGTCCCGGCGTTGAGTCGCACATTTTGGACCGTGCGCGCGCTCTCCACGCGCATCACCATATCGGCGGGGATAAACGGCTCCATAAAGGTGGTGAGCGCCTCGACGTCGTATTGCACCTCGACCCGCACCCGGCTTCCGGTCTCCACGGCTTCCGGATCGAGAAATATGGTCGTATCTGGCCCGTTATCGTATCGCACATTGATGGCGATCTCTTCCGGCGGCGGTAAGACGACCATCTCGCGCACGCGGTTATTGATGCCATCGTAATCGGTCGGGCTGACGATGCCAAAGCGCGTGCCCTCGCGGCTCGCGTTGGTCAAACTGGCATAGACGATGAACAGGTGCCCAAATTCTATTAACCCGATGATGATCAAGAGCAGAACCGGCAGAATCAGTGCGAATTCCAAAAACCCTTGACCACGTCTCTCTCGCTGTTTTTTCATCATAGTGCACGCTCCATATCTGATATCAAATACAATTAGTTATTTTTCCCCGGCGTTCCTTGGTTTGGAGGATCGGCGGGGCGATTATCCTGGCTCGGTGGTTGCGCGGGTGCGTCCTCTTGGCCTGGCGGTGTATCCGGTCGATTATCTTGATCTGGCGGCGTAGGGCGCGTATCTTCTTCGTCCGGCGGCGTCGCGGTGGGCGAGGGCGTTGGCGTCTCCGTGTCGGTCGGGGTGGGCGTAGCCGTAGCCGTAGGCGCTTGCGTCGGAGCTTCTGTGGGGGAAGGCCGGGTCTCTTCTGGCGACGTGGCAGGCTCTCTCTCTTCTGGCGTGACGGGCATCGTCGGCGTGACGCTTTCCATCACGGCGTCGGTGATAATCCCGCCCAGCGGCCCGCCCTCGGTGTAGCGCATCTTCTCCGGTTGCCCCGCCTGGTAAGCCGTCCGAAACGCCTCTGGATACTCCAGCGCCATACTCGCGACCCGCTCCACGCGCAGACACGCCCGTTGGGTCTTGGTCAATTCCGTGTGGTTGTGTCCGGTGGTTTGATGCTTCAAGGCTTCCAGGGCGGTGACTTGCGCTCGCGTCCGCCGGATGATGAAGTTCAGCATATCGGCCATCAATGGCTCCGGCGTCCAGGCCGCCGCGTTGAGCGCCAACGAACTTAATAGCTCCGTCCGATCCACCACGCTGCTGGGGATCGTTTGCCCTCGCGCGACCAATATCTGCAACTCCTTGACGCGCTCTTCGGTGAGCGCCATCGCGATGACGACCTGCACCTCGGGATCATCGATATGGGCGAAGTGTTGATTCTCCACTGTGACTTTCAGCAGGTAGAGGGGATTGCGTGGCAGGCTCTCGCTGGCCGCCCAGACAATCTGGCCGCTCAGCGGCGCCAAAAGCATGACCATCGCCAGCGCGACCCCGGCGAGCTTCCATACCCAATCGAGATTGAAAGGGAGACGGGGAAAGCGTAATTGGGAGTGTGGTCGCTCATCCCTTGCCGATGCCGGCGGGCGCATCCAGGCGCGCCGCGCCTCGGCGGCGCGCAGCACCCGCTCGCGACCCGTCGCCAACCCGTTGGGAGGTTCAGGCGCGTCGGCTAACGCCTCGGTTGTGACGCGGGCCATCTCAAGCAGGGGACGCAGTTCCATTTGATAGTGTGGATAGCGTTGCAGGATGCTCTCGATATGATCGCCACGATTTAACGCATCGAGGGAGCTTGCTAATACCTTATCAAACTCATCAAACTTATCGAACGTTTTCTTCTCCGTCATTGTTCTTTATCCTTATCCTTCTCGATCTGCCTTCAAAAAGCGGCGCATCTTCTCCAGCGCGCGATGCTGAAGCAACTCGACGGCGCCGACGCTCTTGCCCATAATCTCGGCCACCTCGCGGGAGGTCAACTGCTCCCCGAAGCGCAACACGATGACCTGCTCCTGCGAGGGGGTGAGCTGCCTCATCGCAAGGCGGAGACGCCGGAAGGAGAGTGGGTCTGCTTTCGCAGATTCCGGCATCTCCACGCTTGCGATCAAGCGCTCATCCAAAGGCAACAGATCCGTTGCCGATTGACCTCGGTAATGATCCACCACCAAATTATGGGCGATGCGATAAATCCACGCTCTAAACGATGTGTGCCAGAAATTCTCGTTCTGGATGGCCTCCAACGCGCGCAGGAAAACATCGCTGGTCAGGTCCTCCGCTGTGTGCGCATCCGATACCCGGCGATAGAGATAGCTGTAAATCATCGGCGCGTATTTATCGTAAAGCTCCGCAATCGCAGCCTCCTCGAATTGCTTCGCCCGCTGCAAAAGCCGCTTTTCATCTGTCATAACAACCCCATCTCTAACCACTCTCCTACTATTTAAGACGTAAAAGTTAGCAAATCCTTACGGTCAATTTTAGTGAAATTCACGTTTTCTCGGAAATAAGATGAAATTCGATGAAACTAGAGGCCGTCACCGGTTCGAATCGCCATCTCCAATAGTAAAAGGGCCGGGCCTAACTCGGCCCGGCCCTTTTACCGGCATTTGGGTTGAAGAACTTTCGGGGATGGTTCATTTTCCAGGATAATTAGGTTTACACTCTGTCAGCGACTAAAGT
>CAZCAI010000046.1:0-28919 GCA_964496595.1 uncultured Anaerolineales bacterium | reverse complement strand
GCGGGCCTCATCTTCGGCTGGTTTTTCGGGTAAGACGTCCCGACTCGAAATTTACATCCAATCAACATATCAACACAATCAGGAGGTAACATGTTACAAATTAAGGTTTTTGGTCCTACACCACCATGTGCGAACTGCAAACGCGCCGAGCGCGAGGCCCATAAGGCCGCCGAGGCGTTCGGGGAGCAGGTGGAGGTGGTCAAATTGGACATCATGGGCGAAGAGGCGGAGCAATATGGCATCCTGACCTCGCCCCTGATCGTTGTGGGCGATGAGGTCGCCGGGCACGGGAAAGTCGTGCCGGCGGCCAAGCTGGAGCCTATCATTCAAAAGCATTTAGGATCGTAGGGCTATGGTCAAATTGGAAATCTTCAGTGGCGATCCGCCCTGCCCCGGCTGCGTGGCTATCTTGGAGCTGGCGAAGCAAGTCGCCGCCCAGTACGATGAGAGCGAACTGGAGTTGGTCATCTACGAAGGGGCCGAGGGAATGGAGAAGTTCGAGGAATACAAGCTCTTCTGCGTGCCGGCGGCCGTAGTCAACGGCGTTATCCGCATCGAGGGGATGTGCCCCAGCGAAGCGACGCTCAACAACGCGCTCCGGGAGGGTGGATTATGTCTAAAGTAACCATCGAAGCGTTCGTCTCGATTCCGCCGTGCTCCGGCGGCGTGGCGGTGAAGCGGCTGCTCAAGGAGATTGAAGCCGAATTTGGGGAGCAGATCGAGATCATCATGCACACCGGCCCCGGCGATTCGGCGTGGGAAGACTACGCCATTGACAATGCACCGGCGCTGGTCATCGGCGATCTGGTGAAGTTCGTGGGGCTGGCCCCCAGCAAGGAGAGCCTCATCGGCGCGCTCCGCGAGGCGGGATTAGAATAGCCCCATACTACCGACAACTGGACGGGCGGTGGTAAATCAAAGCTTCCGCCCGTCCAGTTTTGATTTTCGACTATCCAACCCGGAAAATTTTTATGGTATAATGAGCAGCATGTCAAAATGACCATCAAGGGAGGCGCAATGTTCCGGTATTGGAAAGCCATCATTAGTATATTATTCCTCGCGATGTTAATGAATCCGATGGCGATTGAAGCCGCATCGTCTCTTAATCCTGGGCCGAATCTCTTCCTCACCTCAGCCAAGACCAATTACATCTGCCCACAAAATATTACTCAGCGCTACCCCAACCTCTGCCCGGATTACAGCCCCGGCGCGCGCGCGACGCATATCGAATATCTGCGCGCTCGCCTACCCGATCCACTGCCGGAGTTGGATATCGAAGAGATGGAGCCGCCGGACGACGCGATCACGCCGTACACCTTCGCCTACATCCGCCCGCTGCCCGCATCTTCCTACAAACATCCCGAAGAGGCTGCCGCCGGTCTGCCGCCGGTGCGCGAATTCTTAGCCGGCGATAATTGGGTCAGCGTGATGGGCGCCGTCGAGTACAACGGCGAAACGTGGTACGAGATTAATCCCAACGAGTTCGTCCCCGCCGATCACATCGCCATCACGCGCCCCTCGCATTTTCGTGGCGTGATGCTCAATCAACAGCCGGAATATCCCTTCGCGTGGATCAATCGCCACGTCAACCCCTCGGCGCTGCCGGGGGA
Source organism: uncultured Anaerolineales bacterium (assembly GCA_964496595.1). Lineage (GTDB taxonomy): Bacteria > Chloroflexota > Anaerolineae > B4-G1 > SLSP01 > JAAAOZ01. The sequence continues at coordinate 27,309 of CAZCAI010000046.1, read as the reverse complement.
AGCGCCCGGCGACGAGGTCACACTGGCGCGCTACGAGCGGGTGACGCTCTTCGGGCAACAGATGATCGGCGATGAGCTGTGGTACATGGTCGGCCCTGATCAGTGGATTGAACAGAAGTACGTCTCGCGGGTGGATGTAAATCCCCGCCCAGAAGGCGTCGGCCCGGACGAGAAGTGGATCGAGGTCGACACTTTCGAGGAGACACTGGCGGCCTACGAGGGCGACCGGATGGTCTTCGCCACGCTGATCTCTTCGGGATTGGGGGCGGGCAACTGGACGCCGGAGGGATTGAACCGCATCTGGGGCAAGCTGCCATCTACGCCGATGTCCAATCGATCGGTCACGCCGGACAGTCCGGCCTGGTACTATCTGGAGGACGTCGAGTGGACGCAGTACTTCAACGGCGCCTACGCGATCCACGCGGCCTACTGGCACGATTCCTTTGGCTTCCCCCGGAGTCACGGCTGCGTCAATCTAACCATCTCCGACGCGAAGTGGCTCTTCCAATGGACGACGCCCTACACGCCGGAGGATGTGCGCATTGTCTACAGCGATGACGCCAATCCAGGGACGTGGGTCTGGGTGCATCATTCAAACCCGTATCCCGAAGCGCCCGCCGAAGAAGACTAACGCCTCGATGTTTCTAAGATGCCTCTGACCGACGACCAGCGCGCCTTTCTCCGCGCGCGCCGCGCCGGGGCGCAGGCCGCGTTGCTGGCGTGGTTTGCCCAAAATGCGCGCGATCTGCCGTGGCGCACAGCGCGCACGCCCTACCGCATCTGGGTCGCGGAGATGATGCTCCAACAAACCCAGGTCGCGACGGCGGCGGATTACTACCCTCGCTTTTTAGCGCGTTTCCCCACCATCGCGGCGTTGGCCGCCGCGACGCAGGGCGAGGTGCTCAAGCTCTGGGAAGGGCTGGGGTACTATCGCCGGGCGCGGGCGCTGCATCGCGCTGCGCAAGTGATCATCGCGGAGCACGGCGGCGAGCTGCCCACCGACGTCGCAGCGCTGGAGGCGCTGCCCGGCATCGGGCCGTACACGGCGGGCGCGATTGCCAGCCTGGCCTTCGACCTGCCCGTCCCCGCCGTCGATGGCAACGTCCGCCGGGTGATGGCGCGCGTCCTGGCGCTCGAGCAGCCCCCGCCGGCCCAATTGCGCGACGCCGTCGCCGAGTGGATTCCCCAGGATGCCCCCGGCGCCTTCAACGAGGGACTCATCGAACTGGGCGCGGCGATCTGCACGCCGCACTCGCCTCAGTGCGCGCTTTGCCCGTGGCGCGAGTTGTGTCAGGGGCGCGCATCGGGCGATCCAACGGCCTTCCCCGCGCCAAAGCCGCGTAAATCCATTCCCCACTACGATGTCGCGGCGGCGGTCACCCTACGTGGGGAGGATCACGCGCAACAGGCGCTCGTGGCGCAGCGTCGCCCGGAGGATATGTTGGGTGGGTTGTGGGAGTTCCCCGGCGGGAAGCGGCAGGCGGGGGAGACGATGCCGGAGGCTTTGCGCCGGGAATTGCAAGAGGAGTTGGCCGTCGATGTGCGCGTAGGCGAGGAGCTGATCGTGGTGCGCCACGCCTACACGCACTTCCGCATCACGCTTACCGCCTTTCTCTGCGAGCTGGAGGCGGGCGCGCCGCAGTGCATAGAATGCGTGGACGTCCGTTGGGCCACGTTAGAGGAGATACGAGCGCTGCCGATGGCCGTCACGGATCGGAAAATCGCGGAGAGGTTGGAGAAATATCTCGACAAACCTTGCGAAGGTTAAAATATTCCTCGGCGTGGATGTTATGAGTCCCGTCCACAATCCATACCGATATGAGGAGCTATGTGGAACCTTCGCAAAGGGTGGGCAAAATTCTCTTTAACGCACCCTTGCGAAGCATATAGAATGTGAGGCCGAGATGTTGCGGAATCGAAAAGAGACCGGGAAGGAGAAGCAAACACCGAATGAACGAGCATGGCGTGATGGCGTCCAAACATGATGTATTGATCGTCGATGATAAGCCGGCGAACCTGCGCTTGCTGGCGCAAATGCTGACCGAGCAGGGATTCAAAGTGCGCGCCGTCACGAGCGGCGCCCGCGCCTTAGCTACCATCGAGGTGACGCCGCCGGATCTGGTGCTGCTGGATATCAAGATGCCGGGGATGAGCGGCTTCGAGGTATGTGAGGAGTTGAAGGCGAATCCCCAGACGCACGATATCCCCATCATCTTCATCAGCGCGCTTGATGAGGTGACGGACAAAGTGAACGCCTTCCGTATGGGCGGCGTGGATTACATCACCAAACCCTTTCAGCTTGAAGAGGTGCTGGCCCGCGTCGAGACTCATCTATCCCTCCGCGCGCTGCAACGACGTCTCCAAGACGCCAATCGGCGGTTGGCGCGCGAGCTGGCCTTAGCCGGCAGCGTACAATCCAGCCTGCTGCCCAAAGAGCTGCCGGCGCTTCCCGGCTGGAAGCTTGCCGTGATGCTGCAACCGGCCCGCGAGACCTCCGGCGATTTCTATGACATCATCCGATTGCCCAACGACCACCTCGGCCTCGTCATCGCCGATGTGGTCGACAAAGGCGCGGGCGCGGCGCTCTATATGGCCCTGAGTTGCACGCTGCTGCGCACCTACGCGGCAGAACATCCCGCCGATCCCGCGCGGGTGTTGAGCTGCGTCAATCGCCGCTTGCTCTCCGATACCGATGCCTGTGAGTTCGTTACCGTCTTCTACGCCACCCTCGAACCCGCCACCGGGCGGCTGCGCTATGGCAACGCCGGCCACATCCCGCCCTACCTGATGCGCCGCCACGCCGACGTGGAAGTGCAGCCGTTGGCGCGGACCGGCATCCCGCTGGGCCTCTACGAGGATCAGACATGGGCGGAGGAGAGCCTCCAGCTCGATCCCGGTGACGCGCTCGTGCTCTACACGGACGGCGTCACCGACGCGCAGAACGCGCAGGGCGCTTACTTCGGCGCAGAACACTTGCTGACCATGATGCAGAACGGCGTGGGGCGGTCGGCGCCGGAGATCCGGGGGAACATTCAATCGGCGATTGCCGACTTCGTGGGCGACGCCCGCCAGACTGACGACATCGCGCTGATGGTCGTCTCCCGCGATGGGTAAAGTTGATAGTTAAGCGAGGTATGAAGATGATGGACGTCAGAGCGGATATATCTCAAAATCAGATAGCCAAATTCTGCGAACGGTAGCAAATCCAGGAGTTCGCACTATTCGGATCGGTGCTTCGGGACGACTTTAGGCCCGAAAGCGATCTGGATGTACTCATCACATTTACCTCTGAGGCGAATTGGAGTTTGCTGGATCATCTGCGAATGGAACGAGAATTATCCACCTTACTGAATCGCAAAATCGATCTCTTTACCAAACGGGCGGTAGAACGGAGTCATAATTGGATGCGCCGTCAGGAGATCCTGGAAACAGCGCAGGTGATTTATGCAGCGCGATAGAGCAGTGTTACTGGACATCGTGCGAGCGGCCGCCGAAAACCCGCAGGGCTTCATAACCCTTCGGGTTTTTACGTGATGACGGCCTGTCGCACTTCCTCAATCGTGCGCACACCCCGATCCCACAGCGACGCGATCAGCTCCTGGTAGCGTCTCACCTCCGCCGGCGTGACCAGGTCGCTCTCCCCGCGCGGCTCGAACGCGCCCGGCCCGTCGCTCTCCCAAAGCAAACGGTCATCGGCGCCATCGCTTTCGTAGACGCGATGTATCCAATGTGCGCGCTGCCAGCCTCGCGAGCGGCGCATTCGTAGATAAAGCTTGAGGTTCACCTGCGCCAAATGCTCCGGCGCGACGCCGTTTTCGCCGCAGAGTTGCTCGCGCGTCTGGGCCAGGGTGTCGGCGTGCAGGTTCGTCGCGATGAGGTGGCCGCGCTCCCTCAGTCGGAAGAAAGCGCGCGCGTCGCTGCCCCAGAGGTAGGCGCGGTAGTAGGTCGCCGGGCTGATCTCGTGCGCGATGAAACAGACCTCGCCCGGCTCCGATGCCCGCGCGCCCGTGACCATCACATCGGGCGTGTCCACCGAGCGGATGTCTGTCGCATCCGGCAGGAAGTTGAGCAACGCGCACATCACCGTCGTCTTGCCCGCCCCGCCCGGTTGCGCCCCGACTAGCAACGAAGCGCCGGCGCGCATCGCCGCCGCCAGATAGCCGGCCATCTCCAAATTCACCGAATCATCCGCCAGCAAATCCACCAGGGAGAGCATCCGCCCGCCGCGCTGATTGCACGCATTGATCGCGCGCGTATGTGCTTGCACACGATGTTGGATCGTCACGTTATCCATTAAGCTCTCTCCTTTTTCGATATGCTTGACGCAGTTACGATAAAGTCCATCTCGTGCTTGATTCGGCGGCCGGGATTAAGGAAAGTATAACCTAACGTGGATAAGCGACAACCCGCGCGGATGTGCTTGGCTCTTGGATGCCGTCTGCTTTGTAGTATAATCTAGCTTGGCCCTTCGATTTATGAATGAGCTAGAATTGTCCGACCCGACGTAATATCAAATGGAGCGCGATGCCAATTTTAAGCCCCAACACCCTGGAATTCATCAGCCGACACCCGGACCAGACCCGCCGCTTGGGCGCGCGCTTGGGCGCGCTGCTACAAGGCGGGACGGTCATCGCGTTGGAGGGCACATTGGGCGCGGGGAAGACCGTCCTGGCGCAGGGCATCGGGCGCGGCTGGGGCGCGACCTCGCGCTTGATCAGCCCCACCTTTGTGCTCGTGCGACGCCACGAGCGCCCGCAAGATGACGATTACCTCTATCACATCGATCTTTATCGGCTCTCGTCAGAAATGGAGATTGTGGATCTGGGCCTTTCCGATATTTTGGGCGCGGTGGATACGGTCTGCCTCATCGAGTGGGCCGACCGCGCGCCAGGATTGCTGCCGGACGCGCATTTGTGGGTGAAGCTGGCGTGGATCGATGAATTCCGGCGCACGCTGACGTTTCAGGCGTCCGGCGGGGAGCACCAAGCGCTACTGGAGACCTTTCGCAAGGAGATTATAGGCCGCTGATGTTATTAGCAATCGATACCGCGACGACACGCGCCAGTGTGGCGCTGCACGATGGACATACGCTCCGCGATGAGTTCACCTGGGAGGCGGTGCGCAAGCATACCGTCACCCTGGCGCCCCATATCCGGCAGATATTGGCCGCCTCGGATGTGACCGCGCAGACGTTGACGGCGCTGGCCGTCTGCATTGGGCCAGGCTCCTACACCGGCGTGCGGATCGGCGTCGCTGTGGCGCAGGGCCTGGCCGTGACGCGCCATCTTCCCCTGATCGGCGTCTCCACGTTGGATATTTTAGCCGTTGCCCAACCGCCCGATCCGCGCCCGCTTTACGCGCTCTTCGCGGCGGGACGCAAGCGGGCGGGCTTTGCCCGCTATCGCTGGCGCTCCTCCCAGTGGGAGGTAGAAACTGAGGTGGAGGTCGTGACCTGGGCGGAGCTGGCCGAGCAGTTCGCCGAGCCGGCCATCGTTGTCGGCGAGATCGAGCCGCAGGGCTGGGACGCGCTGCGGCCGCTGGGCGATCTGGTGGAGATTCCCCCGCCCGCGCGTCACCTGCGCCGGGCCGGCTTCCTGGCGGATCTGGCATGGGCGCGCCTCCGCGCCGGGGAGCGCGGTCGCCCCGCCGATATCCGCCCACGCTACGCCCGGTGATGCGCCGCCTCCCGTTTCGCCTGCGCGCGCTGCGGGCGCAGGATCTGCCCACGATTATCTACCTGGAGCGGTTAATCTTCGATGAGCCGTGGCCGGAGCGGATGTTTGTCCAGGAACTCTATACCAATCCCAACGCCCACTACTACGTCCTCGAACTGACCGATCCCGCGCTGAACCGCTGCCGTAGCACCCGGCGCGGCGCGGCGGATGCCAAGATCCTGGGCTACGTGGGCCTGCGCGTCAAGCGGAAGGAGGGCCACATCAGCACCTTGGCCGTCCGCCCAACGTGGCAGGGTCACGGCCTCGGCGAACTGCTTTTATCCTCGGTGCTGCGGCGTGCGTATGAAAATCGAGCCGAATCGGTGGCGTTGGAGGTGCGCGTGACCAATGACGTCGCGCGGGCGCTCTACAAGAAATATGAATTCGAGGACATCGCGCGCTTGACAGGCTACTACGGGGATATCGATGGCTGGCGGATGCGCGTCGGCCCCTTGGATGCAGCCTACGTTGAGCGCTTGCGCGAGCGCCGCGCGGACTTGATCGCGCGCCTGCGGGAGAAATTCGGCCCATCTGATAAGACATAAACCTTGCGAAGGTTCACAGTAGCTTTGGCAAACAGATTAACCTACTCGTTGCACCTCATACAAACTGTTCGAGGTCACTTGCGCAACCTTCGCAAGAGTAGCCATATTTGTTATTTGCTGTTTTGTATATTTGCCGCTTTGTCATTTATGGAGGTTACGTATGACCCAAGATCGCGCAGAGGCGTTACAGAAAATTCACAAGGAAATCCGAGCGTGCACCCAGTGCCCCCTCCACGCGGGCCGGACGAAGGCGGTGCCCGGCGCGGGGCCGGTGGACGCGGAGGTGATGTTCGTCGGAGAGGGGCCGGGCTTCCACGAGGATCAACAGGGCCTACCCTTCGTCGGAGCGTCGGGCCAGTTCTTGGATGAGTTGCTGGCCAACGCCGGCATCGACCGCAAGAATGTCTACATCACCAACGTGATCAAGTGCCGCCCGCCCGGCAACCGCGATCCACAGCCGGAGGAGGTCGCGGCGTGCAAGCCCTACCTGGATCGGCAAATCGAGCTGATCAACCCCAAGGTCATCGTCACGTTGGGCCGTCACTCGATGGCGCGCGCCTTCCCCAATGATAAGATCTCCCGGGTGCATGGGCAGCCCCGCCAGGTCGGCGAGCAGATCTACTTCCCGATGTATCACCCGGCGGCGGCCCTGCATCAGCCCAGCCTGCGCAAGACCGTCGAGGTGGACTTCGACCGCCTGCGGATGATGTTGGATGGCGATATCGAGCCGGAGAGCTACACACCCCCACCGGATGTGGAACAGCTCTCGATGTTCTGAGTCTTGGGATAATTTGGAGGTAAAAATGAAATTTCTGAAGAACTTTCTTCTGAACCTTGGTTTTCTATTTGTTTTTGGTGTTGTTATCTTCCTGCTCTATCCAGATATGATGCGACAAATATTTCAACTCTATAGCGGGTTATTTGGGCCAGGAATGATTTTTCTTTTACTTGCTGTTGCTGCTTTGCCACGGAAACGCCGCCGCTAAGGAGTGAGAAGGAGATAACTTACCCGTTTTTACGGCTACATGCAGCCCCTAAATGGGAAAGTTATTTCCTCCTTAGCCCTAAGGTGGTTCCAAAATTCAAAAGCTTCCAAACCGGTTACTGTTACAACGTCTTCGCCACTTGCCCCCCTGGCTCCGAGGGGATTGTCAAATCTCCGCCTAACCGCCGGATTTAGTAATCCGGCGAGAGCCTGGAACGGCCTGATCTAAAGCCAGGTATGGAAGCGACATTCGCCTTCATCTGCTGAGAAAAATACATAGATTCGATTGGAAAGGAATCCACAATGACCGTGCCGGTTGACGAGCACCTCACAGACGAGATCCAGGCCATCTTGGATGGCTGGCGCATCAAAGCATTGAACACGATGCTCTTGGCGATGAGCATCGTGGCGTTGCCGGCTGTCATCACGCCGCTTGTCATCGCCGTGCGCACGGGCGCCTGGGGTATCTGGTCGGGCATCTATATCTTCGGCTATCTCCTGGTCGTCCTGCTGGCCGTCCTCCGCAAGTGGAACTTTCGCGTGCGAGGGTGGCTCTTCCTTCTAATGGGCTACGCGGTTGCCATGGCCTCCTTCTTCCGCGCCGGATTGCCGGCCAGCGGGCGAATCTACCTGGTCTTCTTGCCCCTGATCGCCCTGATTTTGCTTGACCTGCGGTCGTCGTACATCGCGTTGGGGATGAGCCTGGCGCTCTACGCTGCGCTCATCGGTTTGGTGCATCAGGGCGTGCTGGCGGAGACCGTCTTCTTGCAAGAGAACCCGCTGGACACCGCCTTCTGGATCGATGCTGGCGCGGCGTTGGTGATGTTTTTGCTCGCGCAGATGGTCCTGACGGATCGCTTCTATCGATTCCAGCTCAAGACGTTGGCGGCGGAGCGCTCGGCGCAGGCGCAGCTCCAGGAGTACAGTCGCTCCCTGGAAGAAAAAGTCGCGCAGCGCACGGTGGAGCTTTCGGAGGCCAACGCGCAGTTGCAGCGCCGCGCCCACGAGTTGGAGATTAGCAACGCGGAGTTGGATGCGTTCGCGCACACGGTGGCCCACGACTTGAAGAACCCGCTCAGCGTGGTCATCGGCACCAGTTCGATGCTGGAGGCCCGTCAGGAAAAGATGTCGTCGGAGGTGCGCGCGGAGCGCCTGCGGGCGATCACGAAGATGGGCTACAAGATGACTAACATCGTCGAGGCGTTGCTGCTGCTGGCGAGTGTGCGCAAACGCAAGATGGAGGAAGTGCCGCGCGCGCCGTTGGCGATGGAGGAGATCGTTGCGGAGGCACTCGTCCGCCTGGAGGATCAAATCGCCGCGACGGGCGCGACCATCGAGCGGCCTGCCGCCTGGCCGCAGGCGCTGGGCTATGCCCCATGGGTCGAAGAGGTGTGGGTCAACTACCTGAGCAACGCGCTCAAATACGGCGGGCGTCCGGCGGAGGGTGTGCCGCCTCGCGTCGAGATCGGTTGCGATGTCGCGACGACGCCCGATGGGCGTCATCGCTTCTGGGTGCGCGATAATGGCCCCGGCTTGGAGGACGCGGCGCAGGAGAAGCTCTTCATCGAGTTCCAGCGGCTGGAGCAGGTCCGCATCGAAGGCTACGGCCTGGGCCTTTCGATTGTGCGGCGCATCGTGGAGAAGTTAGATGGCGAGGTTGGCCTGGAGAGCACGCCGGGCACGGGAAGTCGCTTCTGGTTCACGCTGCCGCAACCGGCGTCCGGCCCTCCGAGTGTTTAAATCCGCGCCGTGATCTCTGCGAGCAGCGTTGCCGCTGCGAGTAAATCCGGGGTGTCCAGCCCTTCGGTGAACCAGGCGCAGGTCTCTCTTAGTAAGCGCAGAGCCTCCTCGCTCCGCGTGGACTGCCACAGCCTGGCTAAACTGATGGCGGCGCGCAGTTCCAGCGTGTGCGCTTCTTGTTGACGGGCAATGTCCAGCGCGGTCTCGAAACAAGCCTCGGATGCGCTTTGATCTTGAACTTCTTGGCGGAGCAGCAGTTCGCCGTGCAGCCGGTAAATCTGGGATAGTCCGATCGCAGTTCCGGGGCGGGTAGGCGTCGCCAGCATATCGGTGGTGATGGCCAACCCGGCCTCAATGTCCTCAGCTTGTAAGCATGCATCCGCCAGGCGAACGATCCACATACCGTAGCCCGTAGATGTACCGGTGGATTCCCACAGCCGCATCCCGCGCCGGATCAATTCCAGGTTGGCCGCGGCCTGTGGCGTGCCGGGCGGCGCTTGGGTCGCCTGAGCATATCCCTCGGCGGCCCAGCTATATGCCAAGAAAAATTGCAAGCCCTCGGTTTCACCCACGCGCAGCAATTCACCGGCCAGCGCGCGCAGGGCGTCCATATCCCCGCGCAAGACGGCTACCTCGCAGGCGAAAATCAGCGTGCTGCCCAACGTAGACTTGAGCCTGATGCGCCGCGCGCGCGCCAGCGCCTGGGAGATGTGCGCCCAGGCCTGGTCGAGATAGCCGGACAGCGCCAGCGCAAACCCTAATGCGGTTCGACAAACCAATTCCAGGTCGCCGCCAATCCATAACGATGTGTCTGGTCGCCCAATGGCGTGGTAGGTCGCCAGTGCGCTTTCCAGATGGTGGCGCGCGCCGGCGAAATCCCCTTGAAACAACCGGCTGTAGCCCAGGATGCGGTGCGCCAGGACGTGCGCCAGACTGACCTGCGCGCCCGCCAACGCCAGAATGTGTTCGCCAAGCTGCGCCGCCGGCAGAAATTTCCCCTGGCTGAGCAACCAATCGGCCTGCTCGTAGAGCGCCGCCGGCAGCGCGTCCCATTCGCCACGCTCAGGGCAGGCCCCTTCGGCTGGCTCAGGACCGGCCGGTTGGCCGGAGTGTGCTTTTCCCGTTTCTTCCAGCAATCTTAGCGCCTGCTGAATCGCGGCCTGGCGCTCCGCTCCGCCCCAGCCGTTGGCCGAAAGGAAGGGCGCGCTCAAGGCCAGATGCAGTTGGATTTCCAACCGGTCGCGCGCGAGGGAACGCGGAACATCCGCTAGCAACGTCAGGCCGCGCCGGTAATGGGCCACCGCCGCCGGCGGCGCGGCCAGGTAAACGGCTTGCCGCCCGGCTTCCAGATAATAGGCCGCCGCTTTTTGCGGCAGCCCGCCGCTTTCAAAATGGCGTGCTAGGTCGACGGCGCGACGGGCGCGCTCTTCCGGCAACCCGGCATACAGCGCTTCCAACGCCGCCCCCACCGCCGCGTGCCGCCGCGCGCGTTCCACCGGATCCAATTGTTGGTACAGGTAGAGCTGAAAGAGGATGTGCCGGAAATGATAGCGCGACAGGCGTTGCGGATGTTCGTTTTCCTCCAACCAGCGTATGCCTTCACCCTGCACCAGGCGCCGCGCGCCGCGCCCCATACCCAGCGGCCCGCTCAAATCGCGCAGCAACGCCGTAACCTCCACGTTATGGACGCGTGCCAGCGCCTCGGCGGTAAAGCTTTCACCTTCAACGCTGGCAGTGGATAACCAATCGTGCCACAACTCAGGCAGATGTGCGACGCGCCCGGCGATGGCGGCTTCCACTCGCTCAGGCAAGCGCTCCCAATTCAAGGTTGGGTTGCTTACCCAACTGCCATCGGCAGCGCGTTGGATTTCATCGTGGGCTTGCAGGCTGCGCAGCAGCTCGATGGTGAACAGCGGGTTGCCGCCGGTGCGTTGCGCCAGCGCAGAACGGAATGCGGCATCCAGGCGGTTGGGGTGCAGCAGCGGGTCTTTCGCCAAGAAAGCCGTCACAAAAGCCTGTTCATCCACCTGATCCAAATCTACCCGAATGTCCCCGCCATAACGTTGCAGTTCGGTGACGATGCCGAGCAGCGGGTGTGGCTCCCTCCCCGTGTGATTGTTGACCTCGCTGGGCCGGTAGGCCGCAACGAGCAGGACGCGGCTGTGAGTCAGTCGCCGCGCCAGATGGAACAACAGCGCCGCGCTACCAGCATCTATCCACTGGAGGTCATCCAGCAGCACGACCAACGGATGTTGGCGGGTCAGCGTGAGCAACAGGCGCGTCATTTCTTCGAACAGACGCCCGATATCCAATCCCGCCGGAGCGCCCGCCGCACCATGACGCAGTATGGCTGGCCGGAGCGTCACGGGAATGTTCGCCGCGTCCTGCTGCTGCACCCGTTGGGCGAGCGCCGCGCAGTTGATGAAGCGCGCCAGCAGGGCGGGCGCGGTCTCGATTAATGCCTGGGCGATGTGCAGCGTCGCCTGTTGCAAACGGATATGGTTTTTGGGGATGATCAGGCCCCCACTGGCGCAGGTTTCCCTTTCGCCAGCCAGCATTTGTACGCACTCCACGAACGGTTGGTAGGGCTGTCCGACGCCCGCGTAGGCGTCGCAGCGTCCGTCCACCACCAAGAGCGCGGGATGTCGCGCTACCGCTTGGCGCGCAAACGCGCTCAGCAGCGCGGTTTTGCCGCTGCCGGCCTCGCCGGTAATCAAGACCACCTGTCCCTGCCCGGCCAGGACGCGCTCCAGGGCGTGTGCCAAGCGCTCCAACTCCCGCTCGCGGGCCACGAACGGCGCGCTAACCGATTCATCCCCCACGTCCACCGCGCCTGATGTTTGTTTGATGTGTTGGTGCAGCGTGTTGGCGGCGCGGCCCGGTTCGATGCCCAACTCGCGCAACGACTGGCGGCAGGCAGCGTACTGGGCCAGAGCCGCGCCGGGTTCCCCATTGGCCGCCAGCGCGCGCATCACGCAGCAATGGATTTCCTCATCCCAGGGTTGGGAAGCGAGCATGGCGCGATACGTTTCCACGGCCTGGGCATAGTCGCCGGCGGCTTCCTGAGCGGCCCCTAGCAGACGCAACAAGCGCAGGTGTTGGCGCTCAAGCTGCTCGCGCGTGCGCAGCGCCCAGCTTTCGAAGTCCAGGCTATCGCCCAGGTTGTAGCCGCGCAGAAAAGGCCCTCGATAGAGCGCCAGAGCGGCATGCAACGCATCCAACGCGGGGGCGGCCTGCTTCTCGCATGCGGCGGCTTGTGCTTTGAAAGCCGTCACATCTACCCACACTTCCGCCTGGGGGTTCAGTTGCACGTAAGCGCGATCCACCAGCAGGAAAGGCGTCGTCGCTTGCCGGTCGCGCAGCACAGCGCGCAGGTTCGAGAGGGCGAAGCGCAGTGCGCCGCGCGCGTCGGCATCCGCGCGCTCCGGCCAGAGCAGCTCGGCGAGGGTTTGACGAGCGTGCGGACGATCGGCTTCCACGGCGAGGTGCGCCAGCAACGCGCTCGCCTTCCCCGCTGCCAGGGGCAGCGGCGGGCCGTCATTCAGGCGGAACTGTACATCGCCTAACAGGTAAATCACTAAGGTGTTCATAGCTCAGGCCGTCTTTCTCGGATTATCCTCTAAACTCATTATAAACCAGGTGTGGACTAGACCCAAACGCACGTTTGACGCACGTTGGTTTTGTATCATGCAGAGTATGGGACAGGCATCGAGTTATAAATCCTACATTTTGCGCGTCTGGCAGGTGGAGCGGGGCGCGCACCCGATGCTGGCGGTGATCTTGGAAGATTGCGAGACCGGTGCGCAGCAGGCGTTCCCTGGTCTGGCGGCGCTGGTGGAGTTTTTGGAAACCGGCAAAGTCCCGGCGCCGTCGCTCTGTGACTCGGAAGCTGAAGAAGGGGTATATTGATTCGGACTTTTGACTTTTGACTATTATTGAGGAGGCAACTTATGAAACGCTCTCGTACTTCATTCGGCCGTATTTTTTTGCTTGTGGGCATCTTGCTCTCATTGGCGGCGGGCGGGCTGTCCGCCGTCCGGGCTGCCGACGACACCGATCCTATGCAGGCCGTGCAAAAGGCGTGGCAGCGCGCCGCGCAAGCCGGGGCCTACCAGTTCCGCACGGAAATCGTCCAGACAACCTACCCCGCGCCCGCGCTCGCCAATGTGGGGCGGAGCAGCCGCGTGGAGAGCATCTACATCGAAGGGCAGACCGATACGGCCCAACGCCAGTTCCTGATGACCTTGTGGAACGAGGGCGGCAACGCGCTGAACGGCCAAGATAGTGTCGAAATCCGCCTGGATGGCGACAAGACCTACGGCCGCGCGCGCGGCGGCGAGTGGCAGGAGCTATCCGACTTTGCCGGCGCGTTTGCGCCCGGCAACGACTTGATGGCGTACCTGTCCGGCGTCAAGGACGTGGTCGAGGTGGGGCCATCCGTCAGCCTGCCGGATTCGCCTTATGCCGTGGTCGCCACGCACTACGCCTTCACGCTCAATGGGCCGAGCCTCGCACGCTACGTCCGCGACCAACTGGAAGATGAGCTGGCCCGCAAAGGCGAGCTGCCGTCCGGGATCACGCTCGACGTCTCCAACGTCTACCACGATGCGACCGGCGAGGGCGCGATGTGGATTGGGGCGGACGGCTTGCCGTTGCGCCTGTCGCTCCACATCCTGTACCCGCGCCAGGCCAACGGCGAGCAGATCGAATCCGAGTTGACCACCGATTTCGCCAATTTCGCCGTGGCCCAGGCGCCCGGGCCGGCGAAGGCGCTGGCCTCCTCTCTAGGACTGCCGCAGACGGCGAGTGACTGGCAGTCCGCCGGGGTGCAAGGCGGCCTGCTGCTGGGGATGATCGGCTTGCTGCTCATGCTCATCACGCAAAGCAACTCGCGGGTCGTGTACGCGGCCGTTGTCGTGGTCGTGATCCTCTCGATGATCGTCACGCCGCTGCTCAACAGCCTCCAGGCGGCGACGTTTATGGATGAGCAGGCGGCCCAACAAGCGGCGACAGATCAGCAACAGGACGAACAGGCGCGTTACGTCGAAGCGCAGGCTGAGCAGGCCGATCCGAACTGGGATCCCAACCAGGACCCGCTACAAACCGTCGCTCCTGGGAACGCCGGCATCCTGCCGGTCTCGGATTCGCCGCAACCGGTCGCCGCATTGCCCACGCCGCTTCCCCTGATGGACATCGCGTTGGCTCAAACCAGCGCGGAAGATGATCCGTATGCCGGCTGTACCGACGAGGAAAAGGCCACCGACACGGATAACGACCTATTGACCGATTGCCAGGAAAGCGTGATCGGGACCGACCCCGCCGATCAGGACAGCGACGACGACGGTCTGTGGGATGGCTGGGAAGTGCTGCGCCTGGGGACCTCCCCGACCGATTTGGATAGCGACGGCGACGGCATCAGCGATTACCTGGAAGTGGAAGGCTTTGTCTATCAGGGCCGGCGCTGGTACAGCAATCCCAACAAGGCGGATACGGATAAGGACGGCCTGGCCGATAACATCGAATGTCCCGAACGCCGCACCGTGGATGGCGTGACGCCCCACGTGGACACCGTCTGCCGCGATACCGACGGCGATGGCGTCCCCGACATCTTCGACGCCGACAGCGACGGCGACGGCGTGCCGGATAAAATTGACCTTTCGCCGTTCTCCGTGGTGGGGCAGGATGCGCCGTTCGGTAACGCCAATCCCTTCGAATGGAAGGCGAGCAATTTCGCGCCCAAATCCGGGACGACGAGCTATTATCCCGTGGTGGCGGATTTCCAGTTGCGCCCGGTCGATCCCCAACACCTGACCTACGTGATGAACGTCCTCGATTGGCCGAGCGGCGATGAGCAGGGGCAGATTCAACGGCGGACGGGCAACGACGCCACCTTTGCCGATGGCATGTCGGCGGATGAGCGCGCCGCTGACACGCGGGCGCAGAATGGCGATGTGCGCCTCGTCCCGATGCTCGAAGTCGAGTTGAGCGGCGATAATCTGCCGCTCCCGTTCACCACCGCGATGCAGACCCGCGTGCAGCTTCAGGGCGTGGATGCCTCCTGGCCGGTCAGTACCACGCCGCCGGTCTTCACGACCTGGCTTTCGGCCACGCTGGATTTCAAGAAGGGCAGCACCGCTTCCGCGACGGTGGTCGATGTGCGGCTCGCCCCCGGGAGCTCCTTCGAATGGATGGGCGTGTTCGCGGGCACGTGCGGCAGTCCGGGCGAGCAGGTCGGCGAGGTGACGGTCGCCAATCCGCCGAATCTCTACACATGGAATCTGAACAACGTCCGCCTGACGGATGTGGCCGATGGCGACCACTTCGTCATCATGTCCGGGGCCGGGCACACGCCGGCCTGCGCGCCCATCCCCGACCTGACGACCGCGGGGTACACCAACCGCATGGTCAATCCCGCGCCGCTGGAGGTCTACGGCGTGACCGCGCGCGATAAGGGCGACTCCAATGTGTTACTGTATGTGCCGGTCAACGTTGTGCCCGACGCTTCGGGCGGCGGGCGCGTGGCTTTCTCCGCGCGGATGCCCTATTTTCCCAACAACGGCAGTCTGGGCAGCGCGGCGCAAAAGGTGCGCCTTGTGTGGATGGTGCAGGTGCTCTCCGATATGTGCAAGCAAATGCCGGGCGACATCAGCGACGAGGACGCCGAAATCTGGTGCGACTACCGCGAAAGCTGGGACTTGAACGTCTCCGAGGTCGTCCACATGTACAGCGACGAGTGGTATCTCACCGGCCTGTCGGTGCGCGAGGATCACGGCTTCAACATGGCGATCCTGTGGGAGGATCCCGCCGCCAAAGCGACGCCCGAGGAACGCCAGATGGACAACTGGCTGTGGCCGCTCTCGGTGGGCCTGGAAGAGGTCTTCCTGTCGGGCCGCGATGCGGACGGCAATGACGTGCGCGATCTGGGCGTGGCGACGACCTACGACGGCGTCACCGTCGCCGACGATACGATCAGCCGCCGCTTCGACGCCCCGCTGCCCTCCACCGTCACCGAGACGCTGCGCTGGGGCATTCCGACCACGGCCACGTTCCAGGTGGAGACGGTGACGTATCCCACCCAGGATCACGTGGCCTTTGTGATGATGACCGACACGCTGCGCATCCTCAATACCAACTTCGCCGCCTACACCGACGCCACGCCGAGCCTGCTGTTCGCCCGCGAGGAGTACTACCGCGAGGCCAACCTGGATACGCAGGAGACGCGCAGCATCGAAAACAACGTGGTCACCTTCAACTTGAGCGGCCGGCCGCTCAACACGATTGCCGCGATCAACTGGGCGCCGTACCGCTATCGCAACGGCGCGTGGAATGCCTTCCCGCTGGCCGAATACTGGGATTTGATGGGCGTGCGCTTGAAGGCCGCCCTACCGCTGGTGGCGGATACCCCTTCCGACGTCGCCGAAGACATCCGCGACGGGCAGATTGCGGTCGCCCGCTCGTACTATCTGGCGCTCAACCAGGGGCGGACGAGCCTGGCGGCGGTGGGCAATACCCCGCTCTATCCGTACAACCCGCTCCAGGGCGACGGCTCGCTGGCGACGAGCATCTCCTACCTGATGACCCATTCCGTCTATGGCGCGACGGTGGGCGGGGGGAAGGGCATCGTGGCCGTCACCGAAATGATCGCGGATGCGGCTTACCGCGCCTACAAGATTGAGATGGGTTACGCGGGGCTGGGGGGCAGATTTTCCGCGGCCGGCATCACCGGGCCGAAGGACGTTTTCTGGCTCATCGGGCGCGGCGTCAAGAATATGCTGACGGAAAAGCTGAACAGCCTTTTCGATACCCTCGCCGACAAACTGAACAGCGGCAAGAAGTTCGGCGCGGCGGTCGGGCTGGCGATTGTCGGCGCTTCACTGCTGATTATCGCCGTGGTCGTGGGCTTTGCCTTCGCCAAATTCGAGTTGATGCTCAACCTGATTATCTCGGTGACGATGGCGGTCGTGCAGGTGGTCCTGGCGATCAAGACCGTGTATGAGGCCGTGACCAAAACGCTGGCCTCCATCTCCAGGGCCACGGTGGTCTGCGCCGTCATCGGCTTCGTCATCGGTGTCGTCATAGCCTTTGCCGGCGCCATCGTCACGATTGTCGCCGGGCACCTCAAGATGAGCAGCGTCGCCGCCCACGCCGCGATTGCCGATTTCATCGCCTACGCCATCGTCACGGCCATCATACTGGCAATCTCCTTGATCCCGGTTGTGGGGCAGATCATCGCCGCCATCATCGGCGCTTTCGACGCGCTGGTGGCGGCGATCTGCGGCCTCGCGTCGATGATTGCGGGAGAAAACGTGAAGAAGACGGCCGTCGGCCAATGGCTCTGCAAGGGCCTCACCGGCTGGGCCGCCGAGTCGATCAAGTGGTTCATCTTCAGCGCCCGCGCGCTGACCGATCTGCAAGACCCCGACCGGCTCCAGTTCGGCCGCTTCGGCTATGACCTGGAAGAGCCGGACGAGGGGATGGCGGTGGGCAACAACCTCTACCTCACGCTCGATCTTACCACCACCATCAAGCTGGTATCGCTCGTCCCACCCACCGATGAAATGGTCGAAAACTGGAAAAGCGGCACGAACCTGATCCCGGTGGACTGGAAGTCCCTCTCGTACTGGTGGCAGTTCACCGATGACAACGTGAAGCGCTCGACGTTCCGGTACGAAATCCAGAACGCAGAAGCCGATCTCGAAGGGGTAGACCTGGATCAGATGACGAGCGAGTGGCAGGCCGCGGGGGCGGCGCACACATTCTACGCCAATCCCACACCCGCAAGCGAGGCGATTCCCCTGGACACCGCTGGCATCAACCGGCCCGTCCAGGCGACGCTGACCGAAGGCGTGGACGTGGCGACGCAGGAGTGTTGGAGCGTTCCCAACCCGCTCATGCCGCTCTGCGCCGTGCCCTACGTCTGCCTGATCCCCGTCTGCGTCATCCGCGGCAGCGACGACTCGACTCACATCGACCTGGGCGGGCGCTTTGTGCTCGACGTCTTGCCCGCCACGCTCGATGAGTTTTACGCAGGCGTGGCGCGCGACGGCGGCTACAGCCTGGCGTGGGGCCAATCCTCCCCCCCATCGGGGGGGACTGAGGGGGGGCTGACCTTCGCGCGACAAGCCGACTTCGACGGCGATGGCCTGTTAGGTCCTGCCGATGGCGGCCCGGATCCCGACGACAGCCGTTGGGACGCCGACGGCGATGGCCTCTCCGACGCCTGGGAACTGGCGCGCGGCACCGACCCCCTCCGCCAGGACAGCGACGGCGACGGTCTCACGGACGCCGAAGAGTTTGCCCTGGGCACCGATCCCCTGCGCCAGGACAGCGACGGCGACGGCCTGACGGACAAAGAAGAGCTGGACGGCTGGGAAATCGTCTACGCCATCGACGCGGACGGCAGCCAGCGCACCACCTGGGTCACCTCCGATCCCACGCATCCCGATGCGGACTACGACGGGCTGAACGATTTCAAGGAACGCACCTTCGGCTACCATCCCGATGTGCCTTCCGACCCGAACGTGCTCGCGATGTCGGCGGGCGTGCAAGAAACCGATGCGCCCCTCCTGCTGTTGCGCCTGGACGAAGCTGCCGGCGTGCAGACCTTCCGCGATTATGCCAATGCGACCGACGTCGCCACGTGCGCGCCGGATACCTGCCCCGACGCCGGGCAGGATGGCCGCTTCGCCTACGCCGCCCAGTTCGGCAGCGACGACTTCCTGAGCCTGCCCAACGGCCCGGTCAATCGCGCGCGCAACAGCTTCACCGTGGCGTTCTGGGTGCGCCCGGCGACGGTCTCCGGCGTGCAACACATCCTGGGAACCGCCCTGACGCAGAGCGCCGACAACGGCTTTGCGGTGGGGCTGTCCAACGCGAACCTGTTTTTCCGGCTGTATGGTTTGTCGACGCACAACGTCTCCGCCGGGCTGCAAGCCAACCAGTGGACGCATATAGCCGTTGTGATGAATAGCGTGAATGCCAGCACTGACCTCTCGTTCTACGTGAACGGTGTGTTTCGGACAAAGATCGCGGGCGTTATGCCGGTCAGGCCTGATACGGACGATGCGTTGGTGATCGGCGCGACATCCGCCGCCGATAGCTTCACCGGCCGGCTCAATGACGTGGCCGTCTTCGACCGCCCGCTCACCGCGAGCGAGGTGCAGGCCGTGATGGCGGGCCGCTTCAACCTCAACGATGGGGTTGTGTTGCCGGAACAAACCCTGGCCTATACGGCCACGTTAGCCAACAATCTGCTGGGCCGCTACGCTCAGGGGCTGCTGTCGTTCAGCAGCGCGCCCGCATTGGCCGTGCGGACGCCGGATCCGCAGACCTTCGTGCTCCAACCCCTGGCGGAGACGAACATGGCCGGCGCTCTCGCCATCGCCCCCCAGGACACACAGCCGATCAGCGTCACCCAGACCGCCGAGGCGCTCATCACCGACTGGCGCGAGCAATCGAACTACGCGCAGCTCTGGCTGCCGCTGGATGAAGATACAAGCCAAACCGTGTTCCTGGATCATTCCGGCACACTGCCGGCGGCCAACGGCGTGTGTGACGGGACGACGTGCCCCACGCGCGCGGAGCCGGGTTACTTCGATTACGCGCTCAAATTCAACGGCAGCCAATCCGTCGCCCTGCCCGATGCGACCCGCCTGGGCCTCACCGATTCCAGCTTCGCCGTCTCGGTCTGGGTCAACACCACCGACCTGAACGGCGAACGGAACATCCTGAGTACGAACGGTACGCCCCGGCTACGGCTGATGCTGCGCAACGGCAGGCCGGCGATGGACTTTGGCGGTAATGTTCTATTCAGTTCCACCGCCCTGGCGGCGAATCGCTGGTATCATCTGGTCTTCCGCTACGACAAGGAGACCACCGAACAGGCCATCTACGTCAACACCGAGCGGGTCGTCAGTCGCACCGGCATCGCGACGTTTGACGGCGCGGACGCTGTGACCCTGGGCAGCGCGTGGGTGGGCCTGCTGGACGATGTGCGCGCCTACAACCGCCCGCTCACCATCAACGAAATCCGCGAGTTGTACGAGCGCCCGGTGCTGCGCATCCAGTTCGAGCAGATGACAGGTTCAACGCCGTCAGACCCGCAAACGTATTTCGCCGATGACTCCGGCCTGAGCAACGGCGGCGCGTGCAGTGGGGACGCTTGCCCGTCCCGCGTCGCCGGCGTGACCGGCCCGTGGAGCGGCAAGTTCGCCGGCGACGACTATCTCAGCGTCGCCGGCCGCCCGAGCCTGGACTTGAGCGACGGCCAGTTCACGCTCGCCGCCTGGGTCAAGCCCGATCCGCAGCCCGAACCGGTGGATCCGGCGTGTCCTTTCACATCCGGCTACTACCTCTCCTCGACACCCGTTGATACCGGATGCGCGGACTGGGACGGCTGGATGGATCCCGATAGCGGCCTGATGCTGGATGTTACGACGCCTGCCGGCAGCTACACCCGCTACTATAAAGGCGACTTTGACTTCCCGGCGGGCTACTATGACTTTTCGGTGCGGAGCAGCATCCAGGGCAAAGCCAGGGTCTACGTGGATGGCGTCCAAATCGCCTCCGCCGATCCCTGGGAAGACGGCGCGTCTTACGTCGAGTATTGGGACAGAACCGCGTCCAACTTGGGCTACTATCTTAGCGCGGGCGTGCATACCATCGAAGTCCGTTCCGATTCGCTGTACGGCAATCAAGTCCAGTTCGCGTTCAGCCCGCCCTACGCACAGGGCATCATGGGCGAGCAGGGCGGCGCGAGCACGGCGTATCCCTCGCTGCAAATGGTGGGCGGGCGCGTCCGGGTGGGCTTTGGCGACGGCGCGCAATGGCTCTCGCGCACGACGACCGGCACCGTCTTGACCGCCGACGCCTGGAACCACGTTATCGCCACGTACAACGCCGGCGAGCTGAACCTCTACGTCAACAACGCGCGCGTGGCAAGCTGGTATCTGGATGACGCCACACCGTATAATGCCACGGCCCTGCGGGTGGGCAGCTCCGGCCGGCGCGGCAGCGTCTGGGTTGACCAGTTGCACATCTATGACGCGCGCCCCGGCACCAGCGGCGACGTGTTGGAGGCTGACTTCAAACTCAAATGGAACGGTGAGGTGTGCAGCGGTTGCACGTGGGACGGCCTCGGCGACAGCGCCAATATAGATGTCGATCTCTCGAAGAGTGTGAATGGCGCCGGCACGCTCGGCGTCGTGCATCGCTATCTTTCCACCGATCACAACCGGTGCATGAAGAGCACGGATGGGACAGAGACGTGCAACAGCATCTACCCCTTCAATACCAACAACCCCGGCCTGCGTTTCATGGCCCTGAACGACAAGGATCGCTACCTGGGCCTCTACCTGGGCGACGATACGGAGTGGGCCTTCTACAATAACGCAATGCCTTTCCGAGGGGCGCTGGACGATGTCACCATCTACCGGCATCCGCTCTCCGCCGAAGAAATCGACGAGCTGTACCGGGCCGCCGGCCTGGCGCTGCACCTCAAGCTGGACGAGGCGCCGGGCGTCGCGTCCTTCGAGAACGCCGTAGACCTGAGCCGCCAAAGCAACGCCTTCTGCTCGGCCTCCCTCCCCGCGGGGGGGACTGAGGGGGGGTGCCCCACCACGGGCATCGCCGGGCGCATGAACCAGGCCGCGCTGTTCGACGGTTCGGGCGACTGGCTCAACACCACCCTGACGCTCGACACAACCCAAGGCGGCGCGCTGATGGCCTGGGTGCGCCCCACGACCTTGGGCGACGCGACCCGCGCTGTGCTGAGCACGGGCGGGTGGGCCATCGTGCGCGAGGGCCTGCACTGGAAGGTGCAGAACGGCGCTACCTTGCTTGACACCGGCGCGGCGGTCACGCCCAACGCATGGCAGCATGTCGCGACCACCCTGGTGGGGAACAGGATCAACTTCTACTTGAACGGCGAGTTGCTCATGACCACAAACAGCAGCGCGTTGAGCGCGCAGCCCGTGGCCGTGGGCCGGCATCCTACCGGTAGCGCGTACTGGGCCGGCGCCATCGACGACGTCCGCGTCTTTACCCTCCCGCCCTCCGACGCCGGCGTCCTGGCGATCTACCGGGAAGCGCCCATCGTCCATCTGCACCTGGACGAGCCGGTTGGCGCGACGCAGTTTGCCAACATCACCGGTGCGTTCTCCGGCACGTGTACGAACTGCCCGACGGCCGGCGCGGCGGGGCAAGCCGGGCAGGCCGTCGAATTCAACATGGCGCCCGGCCACACGGCGGACCGCATTACGATTGCCGCCGATCCTGGCCTCGACCTCCCGCACTTCAGCGTGGGCGTCTGGGTGCAGCCTGCGGCCATCAGAGATAGCGAGCAGGTGCTCATCAGCAAAGGCGGTGCGGACACCGGCTACAACTACAAGCTCTCCCTCCCGGCCGGCGGCCTCACCCCCACGCTCACCCTCGCGCCCGACGCGAGCGGTGCGTGCGGCGCGGCGGTTGCGGTCGCCGGCCAGGTTCAACTGTTGCCCAACCAATGGAACTACGTGATGGGAACCTACGACGGCAGCACGGCCCGCATCTACGTGAACGGCTACGAACAGGGCAGTATCGCCGTAAGCGGCGACGCCTGCGCCACTACGGACGCCGTCTCGATTGGCGGATCAGGTGACAGCAGCCCGTTCTACGGGCGGCTGGACGCGGTCTCGCTGTACGAGCACGCGCTCAACGCCTACACGGTGCGGGACATCTTCCGCTACCAGGGCAAGCTGGTCAACGAGCGCCGCAGCGACGCATTCTTCGTTGACGCGACCGCGCCCACCTCCGCGCTGCGCTCCTACAACGCCGACCTGCCTTATCTGCCCGACCGCGACGCGCTGATGTACATCGAAGCGCAGGATGAACACGCCGGCGTGAGCCAGGTGGAGTTGCTGGTCACAAAAGCCGGTGGAAGCCAGACAGCCGTGGCAGCGCCGGCATGTGCGGATTCGGTCGGAGACACGGCCTGGTGCCCGTTCTTCAAGACCGGCGGCGAGGGCCAGTACACCTTCGCCACCCGTGCTGCGGACTGGGCCGGCAATCAGGCCACCTCGGCCAACACCACGCTGTACGTGGACGCGACGCCGCCCTCGGCAAATCTGGGGGTTCCTTCTGATACCCTGATCTCTGCGCGGCTGCACCCCACGCTCTCCAACGTCTGGTCGGTCGATTTCAGCGGCAGCGTCTCTGACCCCAACCTCGCCGGGACGTCTACGCCGGGCAGCGGCCTGCAAGCGGATAGCGTCCGCGTGGCGCTGTTGGATGCGAACGGCGCGCTGGCCGGTGAGCAAGCACAGCCCGTCACCCTGTCCGGGGATACCTGGGCCGTTACCTATACCATCGCGGCGGCGCGCCCGACGGGCCGCTACACCGTCCGCCTGGAAGCCGCCGACCGCGTGGGTAACCGGACGAGCCGCGTGCTCGGCGTGATCCTGGTCGATGCCTCCGCGCCCGGCGGCGATGTCCAACTGCCGGCGACGGCGATTACGGCTACCACGACGGCGCAAGGCACGCTGAGCGAAGCCCCGGCTCCGCGCGATACGGCGCTCATGTTGCACCTGGAAGAGGCCGCCGGGGCGACGCGCTTCTACGACAACTCCGGCGCGTACCACCATGCCGGCTGCTCCGGCGGGGCTTGCCCCACCGCCGACGTTGCCGGCGTCTATGGCCGCGCCGCAAATTTCAGCGGCAGCCACCACCTGCACATCGCGCACAGCGCGCTGAATGAACAGACGGCGGGCTTCTCTATCGCCGCCTGGATCAATCCGGCAACGCTGTCGGGCGTCCAGCGTCTCGTTGCTACGGCCCGGACACAGAGTAACAATGGCTTTGGCTTTGGCCTGCAGGATAACAGGCTGTTGTTCACAGCCTACAGCGTCAAAGATTACCCCGGTGGGATGCTGACCACCGGCGCATGGACGCACGTGGCGGTCGTGGTTGGGGATGACGCGGATACACAACATCCGTCCATCAGCCTGTACCAAAACGGCCAACTGCAAACTGTCTTCACCGCGACCACGGCGCTGCAACCCGACCTCGACGACCTCCTGCTGATCGGCGGGGGGACCAACGCCGGCAGCGCATCGCCCATTGAGCAGTATGTGGGCGACCTCGATGAGCTGGTCATCGTCGCGCGGGCGCTGTTGCCCGAAGAGGTGCGCGCCCTGGCCCAGTCCAAAGTCGCCGGGCTGAGCAGCGCGCACGTCGCCTGGCGCTCCACACTGCCCGGTTCGCCGCTCTACAACGAGCCTCCGCTGGCAGGTGAAGTCCTGCACCTGGCGCTCGATGACATGCCCGACCAGAGCGGGCTGCTCACCTGGTATGATATTTCCGGACAAGGCATCCACGGCACATGCACGGGCGCAGGTTGCGCCGGCTACGGGGTGGTGGGACACTCCGGCAGCGCGGCGGCCTTCGACGGTAAACAAACCACCATCGCGTTGCCCAACTTCGGCACATTTGCGAACGCCACGGTCTCGGCCTGGGTCAAACGCACGGGCGAAACCGGCGCGCGCGAAACCATCATCTCCTACAAAGAAGCCAGGAGTTGTGGCCTGGTGCTGTCGCTCAACGAAGATAAAGTCAATCACTATCCGCGCATCTGGGTCAAAGTGGGCAGCACGTGGCGCTACGCCGAGCAAGCCCTCTCCATCCCGCTTGACGCCTGGGTTAACCTGGCCGCCACGTATGACGGCGCGACGATCCGCCTCTACCGCGACGGGCGCCTGGTCGCCGGCACGGCGGCGGCGGGGAATATGGCGCAGTGCAGCGCGGTCTCGGCGGTGGGCAGCCGCTCGGATGGTAAATACCACCGCTTCCCCGGCGTCATTGACGACGTGCGGATGTTCGACCGCGCCTTGCCCGCCGATACGCTCCGCGAGCGGCTGTACCTCGGCGCTGAGCCGGTGCTCCGGCTCACGCTGGACGAGGCATGGGCCGTGGACGGCGCGACGCTGGCCGATGCATCCGGTTGGGGACACGATGGCGTGCTGCACACCGGGACGGACGATACGAACAAAGCGACGCCCGGCGCGGTGGGCGGCTCCAGCCTGTCCTTCGACGGCGTGGACGACTACGTCGCCGTCGGCCCGCAGGCCGGTTTGGTTCCCGGCTCGCGCTTCAGCGTGGCCGCCTGGGTCTATCCCTCTCCGGAGGACGTGAATCCCTATCCGATCCTGGGCAGCGACGCCTACACGGACACAGGGTACGCCTATCCCGCCCTCCAGGTGATCAACCGGAACATCCTGGTCGGCGGCTTCGGCGATGGGACACAGGCGCTCGTCACCTACACCACCGCCGCGCTGACGGAAAACGCCTGGAACCACGTGGCCGCCACGTTCGACGGCGTGACCTATAGCCTGTACGTGAACGGGGAGCCGCGCGCGACCACCACGGCGTTCGCCGGGCAGCTTCCGGCGAGCACGGCGCGCTTCGACATCGGGCGCGGCGAGGCCGTGGCCGGCTGCGCCACCTTCGAGAATCTCTCGCTCACCCCCATCAGCATGGGAGTCTATGACGTGACGCTCGACGGCCAGTCGCTCTATCACGGGACCAGCAACGCCACGCCTTACGTTCCGATCAAGCTCGATGCGCCGGGCCTGTTCTGCTCGCAAGTCACGCTGCAAGTCTCGTACAAGGGACCTACGCCGGCGACGAATTGGCAGCGAAGCATCACCTTTAATCCACAGCCAGGAACAGGCAGCCAACGGCTTTCCCATCCCACCGCCAACTATGCGGCGGATGTGGCCTGGACGCTGGCGGCGCAGCCTAGCACCATGCGCTACTGGCGCGGCGGCGTGGACGATGTCCACATCTACGCGCGCGCGCTTTCGGCGCTCGAAGTCGCCACGCTCGCTCAGACCGGCCGGCAGGCGGCTGCGCTATCCCAATCCGGCGACGGCGTCAAGTTCGCCAATTGGAGCGCCGATGTGCCGGGTGGGGTGGAAGGGGCCTTTGCGCTCGACCTGCGTGGGGCCGATACCGCCGGGCACGTCGGCGCGGCGGACTTGGCGGCCCAGGTATGGAGCGGCAACCTCGATACGCTCGCGCCGCGTGTGGCGCTCACGCTCACCGTCGGCGGTGGCCAGTACCGCTACACGACGGTCGCCGAGGACTTCAACCTGTGGCCCGGTGGCTTCGCCTCGCCGTGCGGCGCGGGCGTGGCCCACACGACGGAATACTTCCGCTCGCCGTGGTACCTGGCGACGGTGGGGCAATCCAGCCTGGCGGACAAAATCTATCGCCTGACCGCCGACTGCACGATGGACACGGTCTACGGCCTGGCCGAGATCGGCGCGTGGACGGATCGCACGGTCGCCGGCAACTTTGCCATCGTGGGCGATCAGGTGTACGCGCCTTCCGGCGCGCTGTGGCGGGTGGATATCTCCAACCCGGCCATGCCGAACGATCTGAGCGCCGTCAACGCGGCGGGCGACGGTCGTGGGGTCGTCGTGGTCGGCGACCTTGCCTACATCGCCGACGGCAGCCGGGGCTTGACGGTCGTTGACCTGTCGAATCCGTCCGCCGCGCCGGGCCGCCTGGATACGCCCGGCACAGCGACCGACATTGTCGTGCAGGGCAACTACGCCTATCTGGCCGATGGGGCAGGCGGCGTGCGCGTCATCGACATCGCCAATCCAGCCGGCCCACAGCTCGTGAGCGCCTATACCACGCCGGGCAACGCGACCGCAATTGCGCTATCGCCGCCTGCGGCGACGGTAGCGGCGTTGACCGGCGGCAAGGCGCTGCCCGCCCCGGTGGAACGTCCACCCTACTCCTTACTCCCTACTCCCTACTCCCTCCTGGCGCTGCCTAAACCGCCGGCGGCTTCTGCAACCCTTTCCGTCACGTTGCAGCCCGGCGGCGTCCTCTCTCCCACCGCCAATGAGGCCGGGGAGCGGTTCGGCGCGGCGCTTTCGGTCTATAACGATTATCTCCTCATCGGCGCGCCCAGCGAGACGGTCACCTACACAAACGGTGGAACAACTTCCACCGCACCGGGGCTGGCCTACCTCTGGCGATACAACGACGTGACCGGTGCATGGGGGATATCCACTACATTCACCAACAGCGGCGGATACTTTGGTTCGGCTGTCGCCATCGGCTACCTATCCGGCAACGTCGTCCCCGATATCCTGGTCGGCGCGCCGTATGCCGGTAATGGCGGGGAAGCGTACCGCTTCCGCTCTGCGCAGCCGTCCAACCCGGACTATGGGCAGTGGGTGATAACACAAACCTGGAATCTCGGCTCTATCGAAGAGCGCGGCGGCTACGCTGTTGAGCAACTTGGCCCAGATGAGTTTATCATCGGCGCGCCTTCAAG
>CAZCAI010000045.1:0-28974 GCA_964496595.1 uncultured Anaerolineales bacterium | reverse complement strand
CTATGATCTTGCACCGTCTAAAAACCAATCGCCGGATGCTGATAGCGGGAGGAGGCATCTTAACCCTCCTACTCGTGTTGGTAATTGGTATCGTTGCCCTAAGATATTTCTACCCATCAAAGATTTTGCCGGTACTTCACCAACTCAATCTGGCGTCAAGACAAATAGAAGAACAATCGTTCATAGGTCTCGCCCTAGATCTAGAGGTACATTCTGGTGAATACAGCCGGAAGAAGCAGACCACGTACTTCCCTTTTCATGACGAAGCATCATCCATAGAAGTAGAGGCAACACTGGGAATACGCAGCGATTCAGAAAAGCGTGAGGTTTATACGTTAGCGGTTTTGATGGACTACGAGCAAATCCCCTTAACCGTGACCAACACATCCCTTCCTGTTTATAGAATCGAAGCAGAGCCTTATGAACCTATGGACCTGGACTTCAGTATCTCAATCCCTAATCAGGCTGGTAGGCACCAACTCTTTCTGGTCCTTTTCCAAGAAATAGAGATGGGCGATGCTGACGCTTACTATAAGGGACTCGAAACAGTCCACATGACAGACATTGTCATCGGGGACGACGTCACGCCTGACATTGTTTACGAAGAAGTGCCTAACACGTTTGAATTAGATCCAGAGGACAATGTAGGCGGCCCTCATTTGAACCAAGATGCGAGCGATCACCGCCAGCCGTGGTTCAGCGCCACGGTCACCAGCGATGAAACCATCAGCTACGCCATCCATTTAGGCAACAACTCTTTTCCCGCCCATCCCTACGCCTTGATCGTCTGGTTGGATAAGCAACAAATACCCTTAGGCGCAGGTAAATCCCCAGCCTTCTTCGGTTACATTGAAGATGACGAACGCCAAGTCATCCCAGCAGAAATCAAAATTCCGCCGGATAATTTAGGGAGTCCAGGGGACATTCACGAACTACAACTGCTCTACATCACTTATCCGTATTACCCTATAACCCGGCGCGCGGAAGGAATGCCAGAACCGCACTTCGAATTTACCCGTCGCCCAGCCTTACTAGTTGGTGAATAAGAGCGCCTCCAATCCTCCACATGCGACACCCTATAGATGCCAGCACTAGATCCCTAGCTTCCTACAGCCATTTGCCAAAACATCGCTTAGCCATTTATGCTCGACGCACTTGGACAAAATGAAATCAAACGAAATGCCCGCAAACACTCGATGGATCATTGTCTTAACTTGCATACTTGTGGCATTACTGTTCTCCAGTTGCAAACTTCCATCTGAGAAGGTAGTAGAAACACATTCTACAGAGCCTATATCCGAGACGCCTGTTCAAACATTGATGCCACCCTCTACAAAGCCGCCATCTTCCACCTTGGTCGCCGGTCCTACCCCAACTGTCAGTCCTACACCGCTGGCTACCTCCGGATGGATAGCTTTCATAGGAAAAGATCAGCATCTGTGGCTCACGACTCCTACCGGACAGCACAAAGGCCCCCTCACCTCAGAAGGACAAGTACAATCCCCAGCTTGGTCACCTGATGGTAAAACACTGGCCTATATTCACCAGGTAGACAAGCAGAGTCCCGGACGAGTGAGATTCTACAACTTGAGCAGTGAGCAAAGCAAGACGCTAACCCTTACCCTGCAACATCCTGGGACGGTGAACTGGTCGCCAAATGGACGTTACTTGCTCCTAGATAGTGGCACCAGCGCCCTGCGCCAACTAACTGTGGTCGAAGTGGCTTCCGGCGCGCCTCTGTATGAGTTGAGCGCTTTCGGATACGCCTGGTCGCCAGATAGCCTTCATCTGGCGTTGGGGCTACGCCAACCAGTGGACACCCCCCTCTCTTTAGAAACCGGTGACTCTGTCAGTTTGGCTATCCTGGCGCTGGAAACGGGGGAAAGGCGAATCATATTCGAGGGAACATCCGAACATCTCTATTTCCCCCGTGGATGGTTGCCCGACGGTAGATTACTCTTCGAGCAACTGCATTGGGATGAGCAAACTTATACAGGTGACTATTCGCGTTGGACAGTGCGTTATATTGATGGTCGTGTCGATGAACCCCAACCGGCACAAGAGATCCCCACAGCCTTTGATCGAGACGCACTCTTGAAACGTCTACCAGAGGATTTTCGAAACGCCTCCACACACAGTTTCTCTTGGTCGCCTGACGGACAATGGATTGTTTTTCGATCCAGCGGCGGTCTCTATCTATCCGAATGGGAAGCTGGTGGGGAACCCTATCATCTCACAGACGGGACAGCCCCCGCCTGGCAACCCTCACACCCAACACCGACGCCCACGTCCCAACCCACCGCGACGCCCAGCCCCCCGCCTCCGCCCACGCTGTTGTGGTGGGAGCAGGAATCTGTATCTGTCACTTTGAGCGCCGCGCCGGGGACGCCGGAGGTGGACGTGGTCTTCTTCCGCGCCGACGGTCTCTGGCATTACGACAGCGCCCTGGCCCAGGAACGCCAACTCGTCACATTGACGACCGAGACGCCCGACGCCGGTCATCCCGTGCCCGGCTCCCTGGTATGGGCGCCGAACGGGGAGCGGGTGGCCTACCTGACCTATATCGAGGAGGAGGAGGAAGCGCCCTGGCGCTGGGCTAATGTCACCGTCGTGGAGTTGGACACAGGCTCGACCACATACCTCAGCGAACCTGCCATCTTTATCGCGGGCGGCTTGGCGTGGTCTGCCGACAGCACCGAATTGTACGCCATCAGCGCAACCGAGATCGACGAGGCCGCCAACACGACATGGGGTCTCACCACGCTACCTTTGGATCCCGAAGCCGAATCGGAGACGCTGCTCATCGAAGCGCGGTCCGCTGCGGCCCTCTCCGGTCCGGTGCAATCGACGGCGGAAGGGGAGGTGCGCTATCTGCACTTCGAGCCTCGCGAGATTGCCATCCGGCAGGTGGATGCCCGTCAAGACAATGTGACGACCGTGGCACGTATTCCCGGCGCGACCGCTTTCCCCTTCGCTATCCCCTACCAGCGTGTGGCCGAGCAACCATCGCCGCCGAACGATACGGAGCTGCTCTATCTTCTATCCACCGGCCAACATGGTTGGGAAGAACGAGAGGGTCTGTATCGTTTTGCCCAGGGGGAAAGCCACCGGTTGCTTGCATTCGAGGGTGGGTGCGGGTTGGAAGCCGGCCTGGGGATGGGTCATCTAGTCGCCTTGGGATGTGGCGTCACGGAAAGCGGCCCCTTGTTGATCTGCGATATCACGGCGGAAACCTGTTGGCAACTGCACGAATCGCTGCGCGCCGCTGTGATGCCGGTCATCAATCCCCAAGACCTCCCTCTCGCCGCCGTCAAATTCGAGCCGGTCGGGTGGCAGGAGGCGCACCTCTACTTCACCGCCACGCCTTACGGGCCGGATGTGCCCGACCAGGGCGGGACGCTTTTCCGCTACGATGCCGAAACAAGGGAGGTAACACCGCTGCTTTCTGATCTCAAAGGAGCTGCGCTGGCGCCAAAGCCGGAAGAATAAAACGGCCCCGCTCCTCACCTCGAGGGCGGGGCCGCTGGCTTTGTCGGCGATTATCAGCACCTCAGAGACGCGGAGAGCGCAGAGTATTGCATTTCCTCCGCATCCTCCACGCCCCTGCGGTGAGAACCTTACGGCAGCGCTCCGAGCGGCCACAAAATCGGAACCATCAGAATGGCAATCACGTAGACCAACACGGCGGGGACGATGCCAACTTTGACATAATCCAAAAATCGATAGTGACCGGGGCCGTAGACGAGCAAACACGCCGGCTCGAGCGGCGTCAGCAGCGAGCAGCCGGCGGTCAAGGCGATCATCATCGCGAAGCTGCGGGGGTTCAGGCCCAGTTGCAGGGCGGTCCGAATGGCGACCGGCAACACCACGACCGCCGCGGCCTGATCGCCCATCGGCTGCGTGAGCAACACTGTCAGGAAGAAGAAGCCGGAGAGCAGCGCGACGGGAGAGGCATGGCCGGCAAACTGCGATACCAACCCCGCAATGTACTGCGCGGCGCCGGTCGCTTCCATCGCCTCGCCCAGGCCCAACATCGAGGCGATAAGAATCAACACCCGCCAATTGATCCGCCTGTAGGCCTCCTCCGGCGTGATGCAGCGCGTGATAAAGACGAGGAGTGCGCCCAACAACATCGCCACGGGCAACGAGATCAAGCCCAACGTCGCAATCGCCAGCGAGCCGAGGAAGATGCCAATCGCCATCGGCGCCCGCTCCCGGTTGAGATACTGCTCCTCAATCGTGCTCAAAATACGAAAGACGCCCCGATTGCCCAAAGCGACGATCTGAGCATGATCGCCTTGAACGATCAGCACGTCGCCAGTCGTTAGCCGAATGTGACTCATCTTGCGCCGGAGTGTTACGCCCTGGCGGTTAATCGCCAGAGCTTGTAACTCGTAAATATCGCGAAACCGCAGACCTTTCAACGTTCGCCCGATCAGCGGGGAGCCAGGCGTCAGGATCACCTCCGAAAGCCCGATATCCTCAGGTTGCCGGTTAGGATCAGATAGCTCAACATCGGCTCGAATATCAAGGCCGGGCATCTCCTTAACCCGCAGAACCTTCTTGCGCTCGCCCTCGACCAACAGAATATCCCGCTCTTTCAAGCAAGTATCCGCCTGGGGCACAAGATACACGGTATCATCACGGAGGATCTTCAGCACCTTGAGGTCGAGATCACGGCCCAGCGCAGCCTCCTCCAATGTCTTGCCATCGAGCGGCGATTCCGGCAGGATGAGGATCTCAGCTAAATAGAGATCCACGCTGAAATCCGCAGCATCTTCAGTCGGAGTGCGGTCGGGCACCAGGTGACGGCCCAACAAGAACATATAGCCGATCCCCACAATGGTAATGGGCAATCCCGCAAGTGTGAGTTCAAACATTCCCATCGGCGCCATATCGTATTTCGTCAACATGCTGCTGGTCAGGATGTTGGTCGAGGTACTGATCAGCGTGACGGACCCCGCGAGCACTGAGGCAAAGGCCAGGGGCATCAAAAATTTGCCGGGACTGAGACCCGCTTGATGGGCCAGCCCGATGACGATGGGGAGGAAGAAGGCAGTCGCAGCGGTGTTGCTGATAAAGGCCGCCATCACCGAGGCAGAGATCATCACAACCAGGAATATCTTGTTCGCGCTGGCGCCGGTATGGCGCATGATCTTGTGCCCGGCAAAATCGGTCACGCCCGTACGGATCAAAGCCTCCACCATGATTAAGATGCCCAAGATCATAATGACGGCTTCGCTCCCAAAGCCGGCGAATGC
Source organism: uncultured Anaerolineales bacterium (assembly GCA_964496595.1). GTDB lineage: Bacteria > Chloroflexota > Anaerolineae > B4-G1 > SLSP01 > JAAAOZ01. The sequence goes on along the minus strand of CAZCAI010000045.1, from coordinate 23,713 downwards.
CTTATCGGCGGGCAGCAAACCCGCGATAGTCAAAAAGAGCAGCAGGCCCAACGCCGTCACATCGGTGGGAACGATTTCCCAGGCAAAGAAGACCAATGCGATAACAACCGTGATCAAGAGAAGTAAAATTGAAAAAGTCATTAGATTATCACCTCATCTGAACTATAGAACTTTTAGTAAATAGGGGTATTGCGTAATTGTGTTGTGCATACGTGGCTCACCTACGAATCGAATCTCGCGACTGGTTCATTACGCAATACGGAATACGACATACGACATACGTTGTGATATAATAGCGCTGGGAGGTAGTCTATGAATCAGACCAACAAGACCACGCGCTATCTCATCGAGGGAGCGTCCGCGCTGCTGCTGGCGGTTCTCGTCACGTTGGGCGTGGGGCTGCACCTCACGCGCCCGCCGATCCCCTACAACTCGCAGCCCGCCTCGCAGGGGACGACGGTGCAAGCGCGCGTGCTGGCCGCCGAGACGCCCCGTGTCGCGTCCGATGATGCGGAGATGTTCACCTTCTCCCAGGAGCTGACGCTGAAGATTCTCTCGTCCGGCGAATACCAGGGCGAGGAGATCACCCTCACCCACAACGGCATCGGGCCGTCCCCAGAACTGATCAGCTTCCAGGCGGGAGAGAAGGCGCTCGTGCGCATCTCCCAGCGCCCGGATGGCGAGACCGCCTACGCCGTCGCCGATCACGTCCGCCTGCTGCCGTTGGGCGCCCTGGCAGCCCTCTTCTGCCTCGTGACGGTGCTCGTGGGCCGCTGGCAGGGACTGCGCGCGCTGCTGGGCCTGGGCCTGACGGCGTTGCTGATCGGCGGCTTCATCCTCCCACAGATTTTGGCCCATCGCGATCCCGTCCTCGTCACGTTGGTCGGCGCGGCGCTGCTTCTGGGCCTGACGCTCTACCTCATCCAGGGCTGGAACTTAGCCGGCCACACCGCCTTCTTGAGCATGATCATCAGCCTGCTTTTCACCGGGCTACTGGCAATCTTGTGGACGCACCTGGCCCACATGACCGGCTTCGGCTCGGAAGAGACGATGTATCTGCAATCGACGGGCGTGACGGTGGAGATGCGCGGGCTGCTGCTCGCCGGGATCATCTTAGGCGCGGCGGGCGTGCTGGATGATGTGGTCCTGGCGCAAGCCGTCGCCGTCTTCGAGTTCGCCGCTGCAAATCCCGCGCTCGAACGGCGCCCGCTCTATCGCCACGGGATGGGCGTGGGCATCGCGCACCTGGTCTCGATGGTCAACACGCTCTTTATGGCCTACGCCGGCGTCGCCTTGCCGTTGATCATCCTCTTCTACCTCTACGCCGAGCCGTGGTATCTCACGCTCAATCGCGAGTTGATCGCGGAGGAGGTGTTGCGCGCCCTCATCGGCAGCCTCGGGCTGATGGGCGCCGTGCCGCTGACGACGCTCTTCGCCGCCTGGCTGGCGCCGCTCAGCTCAGAGCAAGCGGTCGATTAAACAGCCAAGCGATCCGCCAACCAGATGCGCACATCCTCCAGCACCTTCTCCCGCCCCACGTCGTTGAAAACCTCGTGACGAAAGTGGAGATATTCGTGGCGCATCTTATCCGGCGCGTGGACGTTGGCGTAGAAACGCGCGCTCGCCGTTGGCGGGCAGATCGAGTCGGCGCCGCCGTGAACGATGAGCAGCGGCAGATCATCGGGCCACTCCCCGGCGTGAGCCGTCGTGCGCTTCATCGCGCCGTCGATAGCCACGGCCCCACTCGGCGTCCCCCACCCGTGCACCAGCGGATCATCGCGGTACGCCTGGACGACATCAGGATTGCGCGACAGCCCCTGCACATCCAGCCCGACCGCGAGCCGCTTCTGGGGGGCGAAGCGCGCCAACACCTTGCCAAGCCACATCACCAGCGGAGAGACACCCTCGCCGCGCGCAAGCGCCGGCGCCGAAGCGACCAGCCCGCTCAGCGCGCTGACCTCACCGAAGAGGCCGTACTCCAGCACAATCAATCCGCCCAGGCTGTGACCGATCAGGAACAAGGGCGCGTCCTGGATGCCGTCCGCGCGCTGTTGCACCTCCCCCAAAAAGACGCGCACATCGCCTCGAATATCCTCCCACTCACGGATGTAACCGCGCACACCCGGCGATTGCCCGTGCCCGCGCAGATCAAAGGCGTGGACGGCGTAGCCCAGCGGCGTAAACCACGCCGCGAAATCCTCATAGCGCCCGCTGTGCTCGCCCAAGCCGTGCACCACGGCCAGATGCGCCTTGATCTTGCCGGCATCGTCTGGATACCACCATTGTGTATATAAAGCTTCCCCATCGTGCGTTTTAAACATTCCCGCTTCGTGCTGCATACTCCCTCCTGATGATGCGCTAAAATAGCTAGGTAAGTTTGGTTGGCTTTTAAAAAGCTCTGTGATCCCCACAAACACACAAATCCGGGTCACGTTTAAGGCTATCCGGGGAGTTGCCGACGAAATCCAAAAGCCCCGGAACCTTCAAGCCAACTTTTTTTCGTCTACCAATCAGTATAGCACCAGTGAAAAGTTCTCCAAGTACCCCACCGCGAGCTTCTCTACAAAATTGACACCTAATCCCCCAAAATTGCAGTTGCCCTGCCCTTTAAGCTGTGTATAATTAAAGAAGCCGGGTCTTGTGGATTCGCCGGATAACTCCCTTGCACCCGCGAATTCTAGAAGAGCCAGAAAGCTAATACCAGGAAGCGACTAAATCCATAACTTCGGACTCGACGCCGCCAAGATTGCGCGGCGTTACTTTTTACATATCCAAACAAACCAAAATTTGACCTATGAGGTGACATTATGATGATGGCCTATATCGATCCCAACACAGGCGGGATGCTGTTCCAGGTGTTGGCGGCGGCGTTCGCGCTGCTCTCCGGCTTTATGCTGATTTTCTCCCGTCAAATTCGGGCGGGATTTGCGCGCTTCAAGCGCTTTATCCGCCAGGCGCTGAGCAACGAGGCTGAAGCGGAAGAAAACGTCAGTCCAGAAGCATCATCTGACTAAGCGGGACGATAGTTATGCAAACACTGATCATTGGCCTGGACGCCTTCGATCCTAAGATGTTCGAGCAGCTCTCCGCCGAGGGCAAGCTCCCCCATCTGATCCGATACGCCGAGGCTGGCGGCTATTCACCCTTCGAGATCGCCAACCCGCCCCAATCGGAGGTCTCCTGGACGAGCATCGCCACCGGCCTCAACCCCGGCCAGCACGGCATCTTCGATTTCGTGCATCGCGACCCCGGCAGCTACGCGCCCTACGTCTCGCTCTTGCAGGTCAAGAGCGATGTACTGGGCCGGCGCTTCATCCCGCCCCACACGGCGACGACGATCTTCGAGGAGGCGGCCAACCAGGGCTACCCGGCGACGGTGCTCTGGTGGCCGGCCACCTTCCCGGCGCGACCAGAACTGCCGGTGCGCACCATCCCCGGCCTGGGCACGCCCGATATTCAAGGGCGGCTGGGCGTCGGCGCGCTCTTCACCTCCCGGCCCAAGGCCGCCGCCGAAGTCGAGAAGACGGAGGTGGCCGCCTTGACCTCCTGCGGCGCAGATTGCTTCGCGGGCGCGCTCCACGGCCCCGCCAAGGAAAAGAAGGGCGAGGTACAGCACGCGGAATTACCGCTCCGCCTGAAGATGCGCCCAGATCAACAGACGGCTCACCTCACGTTAGGCAAGCACGAGGAGACGCTGCGCCTGGGCGAGTGGAGCCAGATCATCGAGCTGACCTTCAAGATGGGCTGGTTCGCCAGGGTGCGGGCGATCACGCGCGTGATTCTCACGCAGATCACGCCGGAGGTGCGGCTCTACGTGATGCCGCTCCAAATCGACCCCCACCATCCCACGTGGCGCTACGCCTCGCCGGCCGGATTCCCCAAGCAGCTCTGGAAGGACGTCGGGCCGTTCCTCACGTTAGGCATGCCCCAGGATACAACGGCGCTGGAAGATGGCTGCATCACCAGCGAGCAATTCTTGGCGCTCTGCGATGCGATCTTCGAGACCCGCGAGCGCATCCTGATGTATCTGCTAGAGAGCTTCGATGAGGGCCTCCTGGCTTCGGTCTTCGACACGTTGGATCGCATCCAGCACATCTACTGGCGCGATCAGCGGGAAGTCGTCGAGGCGTGGTACATCAAGTTAGATGCGCTGGTCGGGCGCATCGGCCAACGGCTCATCGAGCTGGGAAAAGAGAAGACCAACGTCGTCATCCTTTCGGACCACGGCATCGCCGAGTTCCGGCACAAGGTGCACCTCAATCGCTGGTTGATCGATCACGGCTATCTGACGCCAAAAGAGGGCCCCACAGGCGCAACCGGCGCGTTGGGCGATATCGACTGGAGCAAGAGCCGCCTTTACGCACTCGGCCTCAACGGGATCTACGTCAATCTAGCGGGTCGGGAAGCGCAGGGCATCGTCCCGCCGGAGGAGCGCGCCGCGCTCTTGGCCGAAGCGAAAGCTGCGCTGAGCGCCTGGCGCGGCCCCGATGAGCAGCCCGTCATCAGCGGGGTATGGACGCAGGCGGAGGCCTTCGAAGGCCCGCTGGCGGCGCACGGACCCGATCTCGTCGTGGGCTACGCGCCGGGCTTCCGCGCCTCGGCCGAAACCGGCCTGGGCAAGTGGGAGGCCGACGCGCTGGTGACCAACCTCGATCACTGGGGCGCGGATCACTGCATCGACTACCGCGCTGTCCCCGGCGTGCTCTTCACCAATCAAGACCTGAGCCGATACCCCAACCCTTCCTATCGTGACATCCCGGCGCTGACCATCGGATCGAAGCCGACGCAGAAGATTCCTCGTCCGCCGCAGACCTTAGATCAAGAGGATCAAAAGACCGTCGAAGAACGTCTCAAGGGACTGGGCTATCTGTAGAAACACCGAGACATAAATGACAAATGAGGGATCCCTGAAGTCGCGGCTACGCCTACGAAGTCGGCCTTCGCCGACTCATCCAGAGCATATTTAATCTACTCCGACGCCTTCGGAGCCGAGAGCCTGGAGCATTTCTCAAATCATCGAGACACAAACAAGGCGGGACGCACTCACAACTCCCAGTGCGTCTCGCCTTGTTTTCTACCGTCTCCACGCGAGCCTCCCGCCCCTTGTCCTACCCCGCCACCACCGCCCGCATCGCCTCTATCGCGCGCTCGATGCCCGCGTCATCGATCCAATAGTGCGTGACGGCGCGGAAATCGCGCTGTCCGCGCGCGGAGAGCAGCACGCCGTGGGCCTTCAACCGCGCCTCCACCTCCGGCGCGGAGAGCGCCGCCTCCGATGTCAGGCCGAAGTAGACGATGTTGGTGTGCACCGGCTGCACGGCCACGCCGGGAATCGCGCTCAGGCCCTCGGCCAGGCGCCGGGCGCGCCGATGATCCTCTGATAGTCGATCCACCATCTGCTCCAGGGCGACCACGCCCGCCGCCGCGATCACGCCGGCCTGCCGCATCCCGCCGCCGAGCACCTTGCGCGCGCGCCGCGCCTTGCGGATGAACGCCTCGCTGCCGCACAGCACCGATCCCACCGGCGCGCTCAGGCCCTTCGATAGACAGAAGGTCACGGAGTCCACATCCTTCACCAACTCGCTCGCGGGCACGTCCAAGGCCGCCGCCGCGTTGAAGAGCCGCGCCCCATCAACATGCACCTTCAGCCCCCGCCGGTGGGCCAGCGCCGCTGCCTCCGCAACGTACTCGGCTGTCAGCGGCGCGCCGTTGCACACATTGTGCGTGTTCTCCAGGCAAACCAGCCGCGAGCGCGGGAAGTGATCATCGTCGGGCCGCACCGCGCGCTCGATGTCCTCCGGGCGCAGCGTCCCATCCGGCTGATTAGGAACCAGATGAGGCATAATCCCGCCCAGCGCCGCCATCCCACCCTGCTCGTAGCGGAAGGTGTGGCTCTTATCGCCCAAGATCACCTCATCGCCGCGCCCACAGTGAGCCAACAGCGCCGCCAGATTGCCCATCGTACCGCTAGGCACGAAGAGCGCCGCCGCCTTGCCCAGGCGCGCCGCCGCCATCGTCTCCAACCGATTGACGGTCGGATCCTCGCCGTAGACATCGTCGCCCACCTCGGCCTGCGCCATCGCCTCGCGCATCGCGGGCGTGGGCCGCGTCACCGTATCGCTGCGCAGATCAACAAATTCCATGTCGCCTCCATTTGTATCGTACGAGGATCTAGCGATCCTCTTCAAGCGAGAATAAGAAAGTCCTGCATAACGAAAAAATCCCCAGAGCAACCTCTGGGGATTAAAGTGCCGAAGGTGGGAGTCGAACCCACATGACCGCAAGGATCACTGCGCCCTGAACGCAGCGCGTCTGCCAATTCCGCCACTTCGGCATTGTTCATGCATTGTTAACTGGATTGTTGGCCCGAACGATTTTGATTTTACCGCAGGCTTGGATTTTGTCAAGCTACCTGAGCAGCGTATAATAGGGGGGTGTATGTCACGTTCCCAACAGAAAGGAGCCTCTATGTCGAAGGTCGCATGCACAACGCTCTACGGCGAGACGGTCTATCTGCCGCCGGAGAAGCTCCGCTTCCGGGTCTCGGTCTACGCCCTGCTGACGCACAAGGGACGCGCGTTGCTGATTCGCAATCGCAACGGGGGGAAGTTTTACCTGCCGGGCGGCGGCGTCGAATTAGGCGAGCACATCCAAGACGCGCTCCAACGGGAGTTGCAGGAGGAGACCGGCATCGAGATCGCCGTCGAGGCGCTGGCCCACATTCGCGAGGATTTCTTCTACTACGATCCGTGGGACGAGGCGTATCACGAATATCTCTTCTACTATCGGTGCGCGCCGCTCACGTTGGATCTACTGGCCGATGACGAGGTCGAGGATGAGGAGGCCTCGCAGCCGCGCTGGATTGACATGACCACCCTGCGAGCGGATGACTTTCAAAATCACGGGGAGCTTCTCTGCGCGCTCTTACAGGTGCCGTCGCCAACTGAGGGGGAGCTTCCATTCGTATCCTACCCTTGCGAAGGTTAAAAGAATCCCGTCGCTAAGGCGACAAGTCTGAAGCACAAGACGCACCGAAGGGACGATCATCTGGAACCTTCGCAAGGTTTGACCACAACTGACCGAAAGGAAACGCTACTATGCAAATCACCCATATTGACGTGACGCCGATGGAATTGCCGCTCCGCTTGCCTTATCGCACGGCCTATCATGAGGAAGAGGTGCAGCACGCGGGCGTCGTCTTCATCCGCATCGACACGCGCCAGGGATACGTGGCCTGGGGGTGCGCGGCCTTCGATCCCCAGATCACGGGCGAGACAATGGCCAGCGTGACGCGCGCGTGCGAGCGATGCGCCACACGCGCGCGCGATCTCAACCCCATGAACATCTCCTACGCGCTTGCCGAGTTGGAGCAACTCACCCGCGAGACGCCCTCGGCCCTCTGCGCCTTCGACATCGCCTTCCACGATCTGATCGGCCTGGCCGCCGGCATGCCGCTCCATCGCCTCTTCGGCGGCTACCGCAGCCGCATCCAGACCTCGGTCACGATCAATGTGGGAGACACCCACGAGACCGTCGCGATGGCCCAGAACCGCGCGCGCCAGGGATTCCGCATCCTCAAGATCAAAGGCGGGATCGATCCGCAGGAGGATGTGCGCCGCGTCCGCGCCGTGCGCGATGCGCTCCCCAACCTCACCCTGCGCCTGGACGCCGATCAGGGCTACGACATCCCGCAGGCCCTCAGCGTCGCCCGCGCCTTGGAGGGCCACATCGAGATGCTGGAGCAGCCGATCCCCGCTGCTTCTGGCGTGATGGCCCTCCGCCAGGTCACCCGGCAGAGCAAGGCGCCCATCCTGGCCGATCAGAGCACCCTCGACCCGACCTCCGCGCTGGAGATCGCCGGGCGCGCCGCCGCCGACGGGATCAGCATCAAGCTGGCGACCTGCGGCGGCATCGACCGCGCCCGCCAGATGGACGCGATTGCCCGCGCCGCCCGCCTCGCCACGATGATCGGCTGCGTCAACGAGCCGGCGCTGCTCATCGCCGCCGGGCTGGCGTTCGCACTGAGCAACGTCGGCGTCCGCTACGTGGATCTCGACGGCCACTTCGATCTGGCCGAGGACCCGACGCAGGAGCGCTTCACGTTGAAAGATGGCTGGCTCATCGCCAGCGACGTGCCTGGCCTGGGCTGCACGGTAGCGCTCTGAAATGACCCTGGCGAAGGTTCCTGAAGCATCGTCAAACTAAAAGCCTTCTGCCCTTCCAAGATGACATTATATCCAAGAGCCATCCGTAACCTTCGCCAGGTTAATCTTTAAGGAGTCTCCATGAGCTTGTAGCTCACCAACAAGGAACGAAAAACGGAACGCGGACATCCTGTCCGCCGACGGGCGAGACGCCCGCGTTCTCCAACATTTTCAGAGGAGACATAGATGAACATTCGAGAGATGACGCCCGAAGAGCGCGTGGACTATCTGTACGACCGCATCGATGAGTTACTGGAACAGGATGAAATCCGCAAGGCGCAGATCATCCTCCAGGCGCTCATGCCGGCGGATCAGGCCGAGATTTTCAGCGATTTGGATACGCAAGAGCAGCGCCAGGTGCTGCACGGCCTGCCCTACGAGGCCATCGCCGACATCCTGGAGAAGGTCGAGGACGAAGAGGTGGTGCAAGTCGCCCGGTGGCTGCCCCTGGACGAGCTGGCCGACATCCTGGACGCGATGGAACCGGACGAGGCGGCGGATCTACTGGGCGACCTAAGCCCCAATAGGGCGGTTCAAGTCCTGCAACGGATGTCCTCCTTCGAAGGCATCAGCCCGCTGCTGCTCCACCCCGACGAGACCGCTGGCGGCTTGATGACCTCGGAGTACCTGGCGCTGGGTCAGCACATGTGGGCCGACCGCGCGCTCGCCGCGATCCGCCAGTGGGCGCCGGAACACGAGTATCTCTATTACTTCGTTGTCGATAAAAAGGGAAAATTGATCGGCGTCGTCAGCCTGCTCCAAATCCTCAAGGCCGATCCCAAAGCCGAACTCCACGAGTTTATGGATCGCAGCTTTGTCTCCACCACCCCGGAGGCCGATCAGGAGATCTGCGCCCGGCTGATGAGCCGCTACGACCTCACCGCGCTTCCCGTCGTCGATGAGGACGAGCATCTCCTGGGCGTCATCACCATCGATGACGTGGTCGATGTCCTGGAGGATGAGGCGACGGAGGACATCCAGCGCTTGGGCGGCGCTAATCCCCTGGATAAACCCTACCTGCTGACCTCGGCCTGGGAGGTGGCCCGCAGCCGCGTCGGATGGCTCTTGTTACTCTTCGTCACCGGGATGTTCACGGCGAACGTGTTGGAGTACTTCGAGACGACGTTAGAGAAGATGGTCGCGCTCTCGTTCTTCATCCCACTGCTCATCGGCACCGGCGGCAACGCCGGATCGCAGACCACATCGACGATCACCCGCGCCCTGGGCGTCGGCGAGATCGAGCGGGACGACGCCGTTCGCGTCCTCTGGCACGAGGTCAAAGTCGGCCTGGTGCTGGGGCTGCTGGTCGCCATCGCGGGCTTCGTGCGCGCGTGGACCTTCAACGGCGATGTGGCGTTAGGCCTGACGATTGGCAGCGCCGTCGGCATCATCGTCTTCTGGGCCACGTCCATCGGGTCATTATTGCCGCTCTTCGCCTCCCTCATCGGCGTCGATCCCGCGCTCGTCTCCGGCCCGCTGATGAGCACCTTAGTCGATGCCACCGGGTTGTTCATTTATCTGACCGTAGCTAAATGGATCTTGAATTTATGAAACGCAACCCTTGCGAAGGTTCTGGAAGCATCATCGGCCCACAAGCCTTTTGGCCTATCCAAGATGACGTTATATCCCAGGAGCCATCCGTAACCTTCGCAAGGTTCAAGGTTAACACAGAAAGGAGTCAAACTTTATGCCAACAATGATCGAAAATATCCTGGACGGCATCCAATATATCGGCGTGAAGAACATCCTGCCCACGGCGCTCTATCGCTACCGCAAGGCGTGGCTCGAGGCCAAATGGGAGGATTCAGAGCAGCCGCGCCAGGGCGCCGACCTGTGGCGCGCATTCTGCCGCCGATTAGCGTCTCCCGGCCCAGCCTGGCCGGCGACGTGGCAGACGCCGGGCCGCGTCCGCGAGATCACGACCACGGAGCACGGCGCGACCTTCACCGCCGAGCACGCCGCCATCGAGGCGACCTACTTCGCCGCCGACGTGCTGCGCGTGCGCTACCTCCCCCACGAGCGCACCGCGCCGCCGCCCGTCGACTACGCCATCGCCAAACCGCTCTCGGCGTGGCACACCCCGGCGGTCGTCCCCGTCGAGACGGAGGACGCGCTCTACCTCCGCACCCCGGCGATGACCTTCGGCCTGGCGCGGGAGACGGCCCACGCCTTCATCGCCGATGCGATCGGCAACCTGCTGCGCGCCGACGTGGACGTCGGCTGGCGCGCCGAAGGCGCGCTCCGCCACGCCACCGCCTTGACCGAGGAGGAGGCCATCTTCGGGCTGGGCGAGCGCACCACGCCATTCCAGCGGCGGGGACGCACCCACATTTTGTGGAACACCGATCCGGCAGGCTACGCGAACGACAACGATCCGATTTATCTCAATATCCCCACCTACGTGGGACTGAACGACGCGGGCAGCTATCTGGTCTTCTACGAAAATCCCCACTACGCCGCCTTCGACCTGGGCGAAAGCGAGCGCAACCTCGCCCAACACCACTTCGCCGGCGGAGAACTGCGCTACTACATCATCGTCGGGCCGGCGCCGCGCCTGCTGGAGCGCTACACCGAACTGACCGGCCGCCATCCGTTACCGCCGCTGTGGGCGCTGGGCTATCATCAATCGCGCTGGAGCTATACGCCGGCCGAGCGCGTGCGCAAGTTGGCGCGCGATTTCCGCGCCCACGATGTGCCCTGCGACGCCATTCACCTGGACATCAACTATATGGACGACTTCCGCAACTTCACGTGGGATCACGAGCGTTTCCCCGACCTGCCGGCCTTGACGGCGGAGCTACGCGCGCAGGGCATCAAACTCGTCTCGATCATCGATCCCGGCCTCCAGAAGAACCGGGAATACCCGGTTTATCGCAGCGGGCTGGCGGGCGAGCATTTCTGCACGCTGCCGGATGGCGAAGTGCTGCACGCGCCGGTCTGGCCGGGGCTGTGCGCCTTCCCCGATTTCACCGCGCCTCGCACGCGCGCGTGGTGGGGCGCGCAGTACCGGCCGCTGCTGGATGCGGGCATCTTAGGTTTCTGGAACGATATGAACGAGCCGGCAATCTTCAGCGCCGAGGGGCCGACCACGCTGCCCGATCCCGTGCAGCACGCGATGGAGGGGCGGGGCAGCGATCATCGCGAGGCACACAATCTCTACGGGATGCTGATGGCGCGCGCGAGCTACGAGGGCCTGGAGAAGCTGCGCCCGGAGCAGCGCAATGTCGTCATCACCCGCAGCGGATGGGCCGGCGTCCAGCGCCACGCCATCTCGTGGACGGGCGACAATCAGAGCACGTGGGAGTCGCTGCGCCTGACCATCCCGATGATGCTGGGGCTGGGCCTCTCCGGCGTGGGCTTCAGCGGGCCGGATCTGGGCGGATTCGCGGGCGAGGTGGACGGCGAGTTGTTCACGCGCTGGGTGCAGATGGCCGCCTTTATGCCCCTCTTCCGCGCTCACACCATCTTAGGCTCGGCGGATCAGGAACCGTGGTCGTATGGCGAGCCGTACCTCAGCATCAACCGGCGCTTCATCCAACTGCGCTACGAGTTGTTGCCCTACCTCTACACCGCGATCTGGCAGATGTGTACCCGTGGTTGGCCGATGGTGCGGCCTCTCTGGTGGGAGACACAAGAGAACGCCGCGCTCTGGGGCATCGACGATGCCTTCCTCTGCGGCGATGCCCTGCTCGTCGCGCCGATCACCGCGCCGGGCGCGAACGCGCGCGAAATCCGCCTGCCGGAAGGCGCGTGGTACGATTATTGGCTGAACCGCGTCCACCTAAGCGACGAGCCTTTCGAGCAGTTCGCGCCGTTGGAGACGCTGCCCCTCTTCGTGCGCGAGGGCGCCGTGCTCCCCCTGAGCGAGATCGGCCCCAGCGTGGAGCAGCGCAAGGATAAATTCCTGCGCCTGAACATCTACCCGCTCACGGAGATAGGCCGGCGCGTCACGCCGCTCTATGAAGACAGCGGCGCCGGGAAGGCCTACCAGCGCGGCGACTATCGCGTCAGCCGCTTTGTGATGGAGCGCCGCCCCGCCCCGCCCGACGCCGAGTCGCACGCGGATCACTTGGAGATCAGGTGGGAAAAAGAAAGCGCGTATCAGCCGCCCTACGAGCACATCGAGCTGACGCTGCACGGCCTCCAACGGATGCCGCGCGCCATCACCGTCGATGGCAAAGATTACCCTGTGCTCATCTCCGATCCCATCCGGCGCACGGCGCTGACGGCGGTACCGCCGTTTGAGATATTACATATTGTATTGTAGTCTGTTTGTAGTCAGCCTCGAAGCGGAGCCTTATAGGCTTGGCTCTTCAGGAATTCGCCGGGTGCAATCGTGCCATCCCCACCTGCAACCCAGGAACGACGCAAAAAAGGTCTGTAATCCCCACAAACACGCAATTCTTGGCCGCTGTTAGGACTACTGAGGAGGTTGCCCGGCAAAATCCAAAAGACCCATAGGCTTAAGCGGAGTGGCGTTGATGCTGACGACGATGAGACGGCACTCCATGACACTTCGTGCCTGGCTACCAACATCAAGGAGAAAAAACTATGACAGAACGACCCGATTTGACCAACGTAGATCCAGAAATTCGCGCCTATATCGCATCCCTGGAGGCAAAAGTCGCGCGCCTTGAAGGAGACACGACTGAGAGACGCATCCCAGAGCCGGAACCCATCGCGTCGGAGCCGCCGACCACGGTAAATCTCATCACGGTGAGCCGCAGCGGCCGGGCCAAGCGCACGCCCCGCCATCGCTACACGCGGCAGGGACGCGGCGGGATGGGCGTCTTCGATTTGGAGACCGACGAGGATGATCCGCCCGCCCTGCTGACGCTGGCCGACGTCGAGGCCACCCTCATCGCAATCACGGACGGCGGGCGCATCTACCGGATGCGCGTGAACAAGCTGCCCGAATCGCCCGTGCATGCGCGCGGCGTCCCCTTAGGCGACTACCTGCCGCTGCCCGGCGACGAGCGCGTCATCGCGCTGCTCTCCACCGGCGGCGGCGATCATATCGCGATGTTGGGCCGGCGCGGCTGGGTGAGCCGGGTGCGGGCCAGCTTCGTCGGCAAGACGATGGCGCCGGGCGTCTCATATCACGACGCCGCCGCGCACGGCCCGCTGGTCGCTGCCTGCTGGGCCGACGAGGGCCAGGATCTCTTCATCGTCAGCCGGGAGGCCCAAGGCATCCGCTTACCCCTCAAGCGCATCGATCAGCATGGCGGCCTGGGCATCCGCCTCCAGCGCGATGATGTCGCGGTCGCGATCACGGCGGTGGACGAGACGAGCGGCGTCTTCCTCGTCAACGCCGAGGGGCAAGGGATGATTCGATTGATGTCCGGCTTCCGCCCGAACAAGAATCCCGGCGGCGGGGGCAAAATCGCGATGAAGACCGCCCAGCTTGCCGACGCCGCCGTCGTCGAGAAAACCGACGACCTCTTCGTGATCTCGCGCTTCGGCAAGATCATCCGCTTCAGCGCCTCGGAGGTGCCCCCCAAGACCAATCCCGTCCAGGGCGTTGCCTGCCTGGGCCTGCGCGGCGATGAGGCCGTGGCCTGCACAGCGGCGCACATCCCGGCAGAGAAAGCCGCCGTATGATAAATTCAAGCCCCACGGACAACAACACCTGGACCTACGAAGGTCACCAGCTCAGCTCGAACAACTTCACGATGGCGCTGGTGCATCTCTACCGCGCCGAAATCAGCCGCACCAACGTCTGGCGCAGTCGGCTGGATACCACAACCAATTGGGCCGTGGTCACCGCCGGCGCCGCCCTGACCTTTACCTTCAGCGAGGCCGACAATCCACACTTCGTTTTGCTCCTGATGCTGATATTGATCCTCGTCTTCCTCAGCATTGAAGCGCGACGTTACCGCTACTACGCTCTCTGGCACCGTCGCGTGCGGCTGCTGGAGACCGACTTCCTGGCCGCGATGCTCGTCTCTCCTTACCGCCCGGCGCAGGACTGGGGCGACGCGCTCGCCAACACCCTGGCGCATCCGAGATTCTCCGTCTCCAAAGTAGAAGCGCTGAGTAATCGCTACCGACGCAATTACTTCTGGCTGATCAGCCTATTGCTCATCAGTTGGTGGCTCAAAGTAGCTTACCATCCGCAACCGGCCCGGAGCTTCTCCGATATTCTGACCCACGCGGCCATCGAACCGATCATCCCCGGCGGGTGGGTGATGGGTATCGTTATGACAATCTACGTCGGGTTGACAATTGCCACCCTCCTCATCACCTACCGGATGCGAAAAGCAACGCGCGAGGGACGGGAATATGGCATCACCGGCTTGCTGCGCGGCGAGCGGAAAGCGCCGGAGCAATTGGCGATCATCATCACCAGCAAGCGCGAGCAAATCGCCCAGGAGTTGATGCAGGAGATCAAGCGGGGCGTCACCGCGCTGCACGGCGTCGGGATGTACACGGGCCAAGCTCGCGATGTCCTGCTCTGCGCGCTGACCCAGGTGCAAATCGCCCGGATGCGAGAAATTGTCCGCGCCATCGATCCCCACGCCTTCATCGTGATCCATCCCGTCAGCCACGTCCAGGGCTATGGCTTTGAGCCGTCGGAACCGCCGAGCTGATATGCGGTTGCCATTTACCTATTTCTTGGTAGACTCTTTTCTATGAATACGATAAATATGACAAAAACGATACCCACGATGTATACGCAGAGACGGAAAACGGTCGGGCTATGGATTGTGTCCCTCCTCCTTTTGGCCGCGGCGCTGAGCGGCTGTGGCGAGAAACCGCTGCTGACGGACGTGGTCTTCGAGCCGGAGGTGATCACGCCCAACGCGGATGGCGTGACGGATCTGGCGCGGGTGGCCTTTATGCTCAATCACAACGCCACGGTCAGCATCACGCTGGAGGACAAGGCCGAGGGTCGCACCTACACCTTCCGGCCGCCCACGCGCCTGGGCAGCAACGAGGATCCTTACACCGTCTACTTCGGCGGCGTGGTGGAGGGCTACCGGCGCGCCGAGGATCCCGACTACGAGTTCAAGATCATCAAGCGGATGCTGCCGGACGGCGAGTACACCTGGCGCATCCGGGCAGAGGCGGAAGAGGAGCAAGAACCGGCAGAGATGGTCGTCAGCGGCACGTTGACGATTCAAGACGCCGATACGCAACTGCCCGCGATTCGCGGCTTCAGCGTCTCGCCGAAGAAATTCTCCCCCAACCAGGACGGGATCGATGACCGCGTGACGATCAATCTGGTGCTGGAGAAGGATGTTGAGGATCTGAGCGTCTACCTGGAAGACGAGGAGGGCGCCGACCATCGCATCGCAGAGCAGGAGATGGTCACCGAGCCAAACGCGCAAGGCTGGCACACCTTCGATTACGACGGCGGCATCGATATGGGCAAGGAGCCGCCGCCCGACGGCGCCTACACCGTCTTCGCAGAGGCAAGCGACAAAATGGGCCAACGGGTGATCACCAGCGACACTTTGGAGATCGTCAACGCGGGCCGGCCGATGGCCTACATCGTCAACGGCGAGGTAGAGTTCTCCGAGACGACGACCGTGCTGAGCGATACGATTTGTTACACCCTCACGGTGGAGAACGACAGCAACACGCACATCCGCACCACGGGGCCGTGGCCGGGGACGACCTACCGCACCGATCAGAACTTCAACACGCTGGGCTGGTCGGAGGAGTCGGGCGTCTTCCGCGTGGCGATGGATTTCGACACCAGCCTGCGCAACTACCCCTTCCGCTGGGGCATCGGCCAACCCGGCGTCGATCTGGTCGAAATCGACGGCTATTGGTATCTGCCGCCCCGCGCGCGCTCGCTGGTCACCGGCTGCATCCAGATCGTCAACATGCCAGTGCGCAATCCGCTCTACTACTGGACGGGCCTGATTCACGAGGATGTGGAGATCGCGGCGGTCAACAACCGCGTCGATCCACACTACATCACGATTTGGGAACCCTGAGCCACTGAGCTAACTTTGAACTCTATAAACTCTATGAACGCTCTAAAATCTAACGCCCCGGCTCTCCCGACGTTGGACGTCATCATCGTCTCGTGGAATGTGCGGGCGCTGTTGGATCGCTGTTTAGATGCGCTGCACGAGGATTTGGCCCGCACGGAGGTGCAGGCAACCATCTGGGTGGTCGATAATGCCTCGGAGGACGGCTCCGCCGCGATGGTGCGCGAGCAATATCCCGATGCGCATCTCCTCGCGATGGACGAGAACTTGGGCTTCGTGAAGGGCAACAATCTTGTGTTGGAAAAGCTCCTTGCCGGCGCGATGCCCGACTACGTCTGGCTCCTCAATCCCGATACCGAAGTCCAGCCGGGCGCCACGGCCACGCTGATAGCGTTCTTCGCCGCGCATCCCAACGCCGGTCTGATCGGCCCGCAGCTTCGCAACGCCGATGGCTCCCACCAGCCGAGCGCCTTCCGCTTTCCGGGCCTCCTCCAGCCGCTCTTCGATCTGGGGATGCTGCCCGCGCGCTTCTACGAGACGCGCTGGAATGGCCGTTATCCCCGCGCCGCCTATGAGCGCGGCCGCCCCTTCCCCATCGATCACCCGCTGGGCGCGGCGATGATGGCGCGCGGCGCCGCGATCCGCGAGGTCGGCCCGCTGGACGAGCGCTTCTTTATGTACTGCGAGGAGATCGATTGGGCGTGGCGCTTTCACAAGGCCGGATGGGGCGTCTGGATGGCGCCGGCGGCCGAGGTCGTGCATCACGGCGGGGCGAGCACGGGCCAGGCGCGCCCGCAGATGACGGCCCACCTCTGGGAGAGCCGCGCGCGCCTCTACCACAAACATCGCGGCCCCCTCCTCCGCGCGTTAGTCGCCGCCATTGTGCGATGCGCGAGCGAGCGGCTGATCCCCGACGATCCCGCACCATTCGATTCATCCGCCTGGACGACGGCCCACCAACGCATCCGCCAGGCGTGGCAGTAAGTTCGTGATGACAAAGCTCACCGCCGTCATCCTGACGCTGAACGAGGCGCGCCACATCGTCCCCTGCATCGAAAGCCTGCGCTGGGCTGACGCCATCCTGGTGCTCGATTCCTTCAGCACAGACGAGACCGTCGCCCTGGCCGAGGAGGCCGGCGTCCGCGTGATCCAACATCCCTTCGAGAACTACTCGCAGCAGCGGAACGTCGCGCTGGACGCCGTCAAATCTGAGTGGCTCTTCTTTGTCGACGCCGACGAGCGCGCCACGCCGGAGCTGGCGGCGGAGATCACGCGCATCATCGCCGCCGACCGCGCGGAGGTCGGCTGGTGGGCGCCGCGCCACAACATCATCCTGGGCCATCGGATGCGCGGGGCCGGCTGGCGCCCGGATTACCAACTGCGCCTGCTCCGCCCCGACCGCGCGCGCTACGATCCCCGGCGCGCCGTCCACGAGGAGGCGCAACTTGACGGCCCAACCGGCCACCTGACGCACTCGCTCATCCACTACAATTACGACACCCTCGGCCAGTTCATCGCCAAGCAACGGCGCTACACCGATTACGACGTCGGTATCCTGATCGAGAAGGGCATCCATCCCAAGGCCGCCACGCCCTACACGCAGCTCCTCCGTCATTTCTGGTGGCGCTTCGTCACGCTGGGGGGCTGGCGCGATGGCTTTCACGGGCTGTTGCTTTCCGCGCTGATGGGCTACTACGAGATGATCAAGTACCGCAAAGTGCGGATCAAGTACCGCAAAGTGCGAGCGCACGATGTGCAAGGCTAAGGCCGCGCGCCGGCGATTGGCCTGCGTCGCGTTGCTGAGCGCGCTCGTGCTCTACGCCTGCGCGCGCCCGACGACGATCTCCCCGCTGACCACACCGGGTCGCGCGGCGACCTACACCCCGCCGCCCGCGCCCACGTGGGGGCCGCTCCCCACGCGGATACCCGCCGCCTCCCCCACGCCGACGCCCGACATCGCGGGGCCGTTGCGCGTGATCGAGACGGCGCTGCGCAACGGCAACGTCACGATGGCGCAATCCGCCTGGGAGGGCATCCAGAACGCCGCGATCCCCCCCTCCGGCTCCCCCCAGACTGGGGGGAGGGTCAATGCCGAGGTCGCGCAGGCGGGCGCGAGGCTGGCGTTGGCTCGGGGCGAGTTCGCCACCGCCGAGATGCGCGCCTGGTACGCGGTCGCCGCCGATCCCCAGGACGCGACAAGCTGGTCGCTGCTGGGGGAGATCTTGAACCGCCGGGATGCTCTCCGCGCCGCCGAGCAGGCGCTCCGCACGGCCCAGGCGTTGGATCCGAAGCTGGCGGCGGCGCTCTTCGTGACGCGCTGGCGCGCGGCCCGCGAGGCTCACGATGGCGACGCGATGGCGGCGCTGGCCGCGACGACGCTGCCCGACGCGGCGCTGACAAGCTACTATCAAGCCGCGACCTTGCTTATCAACGGCGATACCAGGGGCGCGATGACGATGTTGTTGACGACACTGACGGAGCATCCCGACGCGCCGGCGGTGCTCTGGTACACGCTGGCCGAGGTCTACGCGCGGCGCGGCGCCTGGGCGGAGGCCATCACCGCGCTGACGGTCGTCGAGCAGGCGATGGCGCGCGGGGATGTGACGGTCAGCCTGGCAAGCGAGCATCCCCCGCGCGATGTGACGCTGGCGCTGAGCGAGGCCTACCTCCACGCAGGGCGCTGCGCCGAGGCGGAGGCGCGCCTCAGTACGCTGTCAGACGCCGTGCCGGAGATCGCGCCATTGCTGGAGCGGGCCATCCGCTGCCAGACGCCCACCCCCACGCTGACGCCCTGGATCCCCAGCCAGCAGGTCACGTCCACGCCCACGCCGCTGCCGGAGGAGTAGTCAGCAGATCAAGCGGATGGAGCAGATGGAGCAGATAAAACGGTCGTGGAAAGCCAGCGGCCCCGTCCTCGATGTGAGGAGCGGGGCCGCTTTGTGGTTTGGGAACTATGGAAAGTTTTGGGGTTTTAGATCAAGATTAGGGGATGGTTTAGAAATAGGTTGAAAATTTCTCGGATTCGCCGGGCAGCCGGGCAGTAAACTACCCGCCTGAAAGCTCAAGTCGGCTGAAGGCCGACTCAAAGTCGGGAATCATCACCCATTTAGTCGGCTTCGAGCCGACTTTAGCTTCCAGCCCGCGATTTATCTGCGGGCGGCTTTCTCCCCCCCCAAAGTGTCAAGCTAATTGACCCAGAAAATGGCCCATCCCGAAAGAGAATTTGCCCAATGACAAAGCCCCGAAGGCTCTTTCAAAACCTTCGGGGCTGTTTTGTAATTTGAAAGCGCGCGTTACTCGGTCTTGACGGAGATCTTCCGGCAACTCTCGCCCTTTTCCGTCTTGGGTAACACGATGTTCAGCACACCGTTCTCGAACGAGGCCTCGATTGCGTCGTCATTGATCTCGCACGGGACCGCGACGCTGCGCCGGAAGGAGCCATAGGAGCGCTCCATGTGGTAGTAGTCCTCGCCCTCTTCCTCCTGCTCGCTCCTCTTCTCGCCGCTGATGGTGAGCGTATCGCGCGAGATGGAGACGTT
This sequence comes from uncultured Anaerolineales bacterium, assembly GCA_964496595.1. GTDB lineage: Bacteria > Chloroflexota > Anaerolineae > B4-G1 > SLSP01 > JAAAOZ01. Next base: position 4,027 of record CAZCAI010000045.1, on the reverse strand, counting down.
GATGTCATCTTTGTCCATCCCCGGCAACTCTGCGGAGACCTTGAGCGCGTCCGGCGTCTCGACAACATCCACGCGCGGGTTGAATAGCCGCATCTCGCCGAACGAGGATTCAAAGGGCGCCAGACCAAATCCACGGAACAGATCATTGAACATCTCATTCATATCCCGCTGAATCGTGTTCAAGGATGTGCTGCTCGATTCTTGGCGCTTCTCTTGCTTCCCCCTATTCCATGGCACCAGTTCTTTGATATCCATAGATATTCACCTCCTCGAATGCGATGCAATTTAACGTGAAGATTCAGCAGGCGCCAGGGAAGAAAATCCACCTGACGCCTCGCCTCCATCCTACCTGGCTTCAGTCACACCTCAAGCCGATTGGACGGTGATCTTCTTCGTGGTCGGCTCGGCCTTGGGCAGATGTAGGTGCAACACGCCATCCTTTACCGTCGCTTCGATGTTATCCTGATCGATCTCACTGGAGAGATTGAAGCTGCGCTGATAATCGCCCACGCGATACTCGGCATAGGCCAGGCTGTAGCCCTCCGGGCGCTCCGGCTCGACGTAGCCATTGATGGTGAGCACGTTCTTCTCCAAGGTGATGTCCACGGAGTTCTCATCGACGCCCGGCATATCGGCGATCAGGGCCACCGCGTCGTTCCTCTCGTAAATATCGACGCGGGGGATAAACGCCGGTTTCGAGCGCGTGCGCTCCGCTTCAGTCTCCACAACTTCCTGCTTCTGTCCTTCCTGAACCTGAATGTTCTTTTCTTCAGCCATGTCTATGACCTCCCATGATTTTCTAACTCTGATGTCGCTTTAGCTCGATTTCACACTGATCTTCTTGGGCTTGTCCTCTTCGGAGCGCGGCAGAGCAATCTGGAGCACGCCCTTCTTGAAGACCGCCTCAACTTGATCCGCCGCGACCTTGAACGGCAAACGGAAAGAGCGCGTGAATTTGCCGCTGCCCCGTTCACGCCGGTGATAGACCTCGCCTTCCTCCAGCTCGACCGGCTCGCGGCTGCCGCTCACCGTCAGCGTGTCCTCCACCACGGAGATGTCCATATCCTCCGGGGCGACGCCTGGCAACTCCGCCGTGACGATGGCGCCATCTTCGTTGGCCCAGACGTTCATCGCCGGATAGCCCGTGGTCACGCCAGGCTCCGCCTCAGACGCCAGCCCGCTGAAGAGTTGATTCATCTCGCGGCGCAGACGCTCCATCTCCAACCAAGGTGAACCTGTTCGTCTAAAAGGATACTGTAACATACTTATCCCTCCTTTAAAGTGAATTTGTGTAACCTATCTGGGTAAGCTAAAATGAAACGGATTGTTGGATATACCAACGCTCCATCACATCCCTACTCTGCTTTTATCATAACAACCATGGATTAGAATCACATAAGCACGACATTAGAGATCCATTAGAATACGCAGATATTGCGTCACGCGCCTACCAGATGCGCTCATAACGATAATAATCCCAAAATTGACTATTGACAAAATGTAAATAGTCCTGTATAATCATAATCGAGGAGGACAACATGCCAAGAGGTCATCATAGACAGGGAAAAGGCCCCGGACGAGGTCGCGGGCGGCGCTGGAGCCGGCGGATGCGCATTATCGAGCCGATGATGCTCCTACTGCTGGCCGAGCGGCCCGCTCACGGCTACAAGATAGTCGAGCGCTTGACAGAGGTCTTCGGCGTGATGGGTTTCCCTCCGCAGACGGTCTACCGCGCGCTGCAAGCGATGGAAGAGCAAGGCTGGGTCACCGCCGATTGGGACGTCGAAAGCGGGCAAGGCCCACCCCGCAAGGTGCATCAATTGACGGCGGAGGGCAAGGCCGCGTTAGATATGTGGGCCGCCGAGGTGCAGGAGTTGCAAGAGATGCTCCAGAAGTTCACCTCGCGCCATCGAGAATTGCGAGAGGATGATTGAGGTTGGAAGTTAGAGGCTGGAAGTTGGATGTTGAAAATTGGAAGACAAAGGAGGTGAGAAGAATGTTTGGATTTGGACATGGACATCGAGGTGGCCGGGGTGGGTACGGCGGCGGGCGTGGCCGAGGGTTCGGACGCGGTTTCGGCCGTGGATTTGGCCGAGGTTACGGCCCCGGGCGCGGCGCGTGCTTCGCCCATTACCAGGAGACCGGCGAGTGGCCGGCGTGGTCACGTTGGGCCGGCGGGCCGGGATACTGGCGCTCTCAAGCGATGCAGGATTGGACGCCCCAGCCCGGGACAAGCGCGTCGGGAGCGGAAGACCTGACTGCCCTTCGGGAAGAGATCGCCGCAATGCGTAACGAGGTCGACGAGGCGCTTCAACGTTTATCGAAAATGGACGCGTAATCATCACACAGTAACTTTCACATCACCCAGGAGGTGTTTCCTATGAAAATAGTCATCAGCGCATCCGGCGCGACGCTCTCATCGCCGGTCGATCCCAGATTTGGCCGTTGCCCTTACTACCTCTTCGTCGATACCGAGACCGACCCGGTTAAAGTACACGCGCAACAGAACACGAGCGCGGCCAGCGGCAGCGGCGCCGGCATCCAAGCCGCCCAGTACATCGTGCAAGAGGGCGCGCAAGCTGTCATCACCGGCAACGTCGGCCCCAACGCCTATCAGGTCCTGGAGGCCGCCGGCGTCTCCATCTATCACGGGCAGGGGATGACGGCGCAAGCCGCCATCGACGCCTTCAAAAGCGGGGAACTCGGCGCGATGCCGGGCGCAAATCAAGCCGGACACGCGAGTCCTGGCCCCGGCGCCCCCCCGCCTAACGCCGGACAATCTGACGAGTTGCAAATGTTGAAGGAAGAGGTCGTCGAACTGCGCCAGGCAGTCGCGACGTTGCTTGAGAAAATCGACGCCTTGACGAAGGATCAATCGTAAGCCGCTGCTTGAAAATAAACCCAACCTTGCGAAGGTTGCGCAAGTGACCTCAAAAAGACTGTACTACGTGTAGCGAACAGGTTAGTCCATTTACCAAAGCTCTTGTTAACCTGACTCTTCAGGAATTCGCCGGGTGCAATCGTACCATCCCCATCCACAACTCAGCAACGACGCGAAAAAGGTCTGTAATCCCCACAAACCCGCAATTCTTGGTTGCCTTTAGGGCTACTGAGGGGGTTGCCCGGCAAAATCCAAAAGACCCGTTAACCTTCGCAAGGATTCCCGAATTAAATTTTCAAATCTGCTCTAAGATGCATTCGAGACGAAACGCGAGGAGGCAACTATGCCTGGAACAGAAACAGCAATAGAAAAACGCAGCGATACATCAGAGGCCACAGAAATTGTCGATGTAGATGATGCAGAACCGGTCCACAAGACAGAAACCATCGAGGTCATCGACGTCACCCCGCCACCGAACCGTCCCTCCCGCTTTGCCAACGCCGTCGCCCAGGGCCTCACCCTGCTCTCCCAGGCGATGCGACTCGCCATCGACCTTCTAGAGACAAAAGAAAGCCGTCGCGCGCCCGTCAGCCCGGTCACATCGACGCGCAACCAGCCCGTCCAACCCGATATCCCCCCATCCACCCGCACACAGCGCGGCGGCGGCGGGCGCCAACGACGACAGCGAAGCGGGCGCGGGCGGCGCCGCCATTGAGTGGCCCTTTAGGCTGTTAATCTTCCACCTTTGCGAATCACAAAAAAAGGAGGTGAATAAAATGGCAAATCAACCAGGTGATGGCGTAGGACGTGGCCTGGGCGGCCGCGGCCAGGCCCAAGGCAATCAGCCCGGCTCCGGCCCAGGAGGCACGTGCGTCTGTCCCTCCTGTGGACATCGTCAACCCCATCAACGGGGTGTCCCTTGCTATGCCATCCAGTGCCCTAAATGCGGCACGGACATGGTGAAGGAGTAGGGCAAGTCTCACTTGTAGAGAACACGCGGCGCTCTCCCGACTTGGATGTCAGCGTCGGGAGAGCGCCAGACTAAGGTAGTTCCAGAAATCAAAACCTCACCGTGGAAGACAGAGAGTTTGATATTTGTCGCTTTGCTGCTTTGTCGCTTTGTCTATTTGCCGCTTTGTCTATTTG
>CAZCAI010000044.1:0-29068 GCA_964496595.1 uncultured Anaerolineales bacterium | reverse complement strand
GTTGCTTTTAGGGCTACTGAGGGGGTTGCCCGGCAAAATCCAAAAGACCCACACTCTTTGGGGGTCTGAGAACGCGCGTTTGCCCTCCCCATCCTTTGGTGTATCATAACTACTGGTCAGGCAATGCTTGACCACATCACGCAGGGTCAATTAGTCAGTTTGCAATCTACAAGCTATGCCAAGGAGGTCATAAATGATCAAAATTACCCATATCATCGCCCGTCAAATCTTAGATTCGCGGGGCAACCCCACCGTCGAAGCTGAAGTCTGGTGCTCGGATGGCAGCGTAGGTCTCGCCGCCGTTCCCTCTGGCGCATCCACCGGCGTGCATGAGGCGCTGGAGTTGCGCGATGGCGACAAGCATCGCTACAACGGCAAGGGCGTCACCCAGGCCGTCGAGAACATCAACATCCTCATCGCCGAAGCCCTGATCGGCTGGGATGTCTTAGATCAGAAGGGCATCGATGAGGCGATGATCGCCCTGGATGGCACGCCGAACAAATCGAAGCTGGGGGCCAACGCCATTTTGGGCGTATCCCTGGCCACAGCGAAGGCCGCCGCAAACGCACTGGGTCTGCCGCTCTACCGCTACATCGGCGGCGTCTACGCCCACGTCCTGCCCGTGCCGATGATGAACATCCTCAACGGTGGCAAGCACGCCGTCGACGGCCCGGATCTGCAGGAGTTCATGGTTATGCCCGTGGGCGCGCCCACCTTCTCCGAGGCGCTGCGCTGGGGCGCGGAGACCTATCACACCCTGAAGAAGGTCCTCAAAAGCAAGGGCTACGGCGTCGGCGTGGGCGATGAGGGCGGATTTGCGCCCAGCCTCAAGACGAACGAGGAGGCCATCGAGGTAATCTTGGAGGCGGTCGAGAAGGCCGGCTACACGCCGGGCGAGGATATTTGGATCGCGATGGATCCCGCCGCTTCCGAAATTTACGAAGACGGCAAGTATCACCTCAAAAAGGAAGGGCGCGTCCTCAGCAGCGAGGAGATGGTCGATTTCTACGCCAATTGGGTGGAGAAGTACCCCATCATCAGCATCGAGGATGGCCTGGATGAGGACGACTGGGACGGCTTCAAGCTGATGACGGAGCGCTTGGGCGACAAGCTCCAGATCGTGGGCGACGATCTCTTGGTGACCAATACCGAGCGGATCGCGCGCGGGATCGAGGAAAGGGCCGCCAACTCCGTGCTCATCAAACTCAACCAGATCGGCTCGCTGACCGAGACCATCGCCGCCGTGCGGATGGCGCACAAGCACGGCTGGACGGCGGTCACCTCCCACCGCTCCGGCGAGACCGAGGACGCCACCATCGCCGATTTGGCCGTGGCGCTCAACACCGGGCAGATCAAGACAGGCGCGCCGTGCCGCTCCGACCGCGTCGCCAAGTACAACCAACTTCTCCGCATCGAGAAGTCGTTGGGGGATCGGGGCGTCTACGGCGGGATGGCCGCCTTCACCAACCTGAAGCTGTAATCGCACCCGCAGCCTTAAATTTAGAAGCCCGCTCCTAACTCGGAGCGGGCTTTTTTATTGGCGCCGGTTGGTTTCTGGGTGAGATATTGCGTGATCTCCATCAACACGCACATCTGCGCTAGCTCAAATCCAACACCCGCGTGCGATATTGCAGCGCTTCGGCGACGTGATGCGCGCCGATTTTCGCCTCGGCGCTGAGGTCCGCGATGGTGCGCGAGACTTTGAGCACGCGATGGTAGCCGCGCGCGCTGAGGTGCATCTGGCGCATCGCGGCGCGCAACAACGCCTTGGGATCGGGGGCGAGGGGGCAGAATTCGCGGATCTCCGCCGGCCCCATATCGGCGTTGGCGGCCATCCCGTGGGGCGCGAGTCGCTCGCGTTGCCGGCGCCGCGCCTCCTCGATGCGCGCCTGGATCGAGTCCGACGGCTCGCCCCGCACGCCCTGGCTGAGCTTCTCGTAGTTGACGCGCGGGACTTCTAGATGCAGATCGATGCGATCCAGCAGCGGGCCGGAGAGCCGCTCGCGATAGCGACGGATCATCCCCATCGAGCAAGTACATTGCCGCTCTGGATCATTGTAATAACCGCATGGGCACGGGTTCATCGCAGCCAGGAGCATAAAATTAGCGGGGAAGGTCAAACTGCCCTGCGCGCGGCTGATGGTGACGACCTTGTCCTCCATCGGCTGGCGCATCACCTCCAGGACACGGCGGCTGAACTCCGGCATCTCATCCAAGAAGAGCACGCCGCGATGCGCCAGGCTGATTTCGCCGGGACGCGGCCAATGTCCGCCACCGACCAGCCCTGCGTGGCTGATGGTGTGATGCGGCGCGCGGAAGGGTCGTGCCTGGATAAGAGGCGTATCGGACGGAAGTTTGTCGGAGATACTGTAGATGCGCGTGACTTCCAGCGCCTCCTCCAGCGAGAGGCTCGGCAGGATGCCGGGCACCGCGCGCGCCATCAGAGTTTTGCCCGCGCCAGGCGGCCCCACGAACAGTAGATTGTGCCCGCCGGCGGCCGCGACCTCTAAAGCGCGCTTGGCGTGCTCCTGCCCCTGAATCTCGGCGAAGTCCACGGCAGGGGGCGGCGGCTGTTCGCTCAAGTGAGGCTGCGGCGCCTGCGGCGTTATCTCTGTCATCCCTCGAATATGGGCCACGAATTCCGCCAGCGAGTTAACAGGATAGACCGTCACACCGGGGATAAGGGCGGCCTCGGCGGCATCGACCGCCGGCAGGTAGAGCGCTTCGATTTCCTTGTGGCGGGCCATATCCGCCACCGGCAGCGCGCCGCGCACGTGACGCAGCGTGCCATCCAATGAAAGCTCGCCCATCACCACGGTACCGTCAAGCGCATCGCGAGGAATCTGCCCCGTCGCGGCCAGCACGCCGACGGCGATGGGCAAATCGTAGGCCGGGCCTTCCTTGCGCAGATCGGCGGGTGCCAGGTTGACAGTCACGCGGCGGTTGCCGGGGAAGCTCAATCCACTGTTGCGGATCGCAGTGCGTACGCGCTCGCTGCTTTCGCGCACGGCGGCGTTGGGCAACCCGACCAGGGTCAAACCCGCTTTCCCCCGCCCCGAATCGACCTCGACTTCGACGGGGAGGGCTTCCAATCCCAGAACGGCGGCGCTTCCGATGATGGCTAACATCTGTGTTCCTCCAGTAGTCGCATATAAATCTCCTCGCTTAATTGCTGGTTTGTGGGGATGCGAAATTATTGTACACTGGGGTTGTGTTGCATGCGGATTATTTTACCTGACGGACTGGTTTATGACAAGCTGGGATAGGAGAACTGTGCGGAGGACACACTGACCAAGCTAACCCCCACGGATACAGACGCGAAAACCATCGGCGTGCTCAATGAGCAACCGCTGCACGCGGCGCTCAAGCGCTGGTACGCAGGGCCGGGCGGCAAGTTCGAGGTGACCGTCGATGGCTTCGTGGTCGATGTCGTGCGCGATGGCCTGCTGATCGAGATCCAAGTCGGGAACTTTTCCTCCATCAAGCGGAAGCTAAAGCGCCTCGTCAAAGACTATCCGCTGCGATTGATCTACCCCATCCCGCGCGAGAAGTGGCTTCTCAAACATCACCCTGGAGCCGAGGGCGAGATCGAACGCCGCAAGTCGCCGAAGCGCGGGCGCGTTGAGGAGGTCTTCAATGAGCTGGTGAGCTTCCCGGCGTTGCTGAGCCATCCAAATTTCACGCTGGAAGTGGCGCTCACTCAAGAGGAGGAGGTGCGGTATCCCGATCCAACCGCGTGGCGACGGCATGGTTGGGCAATAACTGAGCGGCGGCTGATCGATGTGGCGGCTCAGCATCGATTCGAGCGCCCGGCGGATATGCTCGCGTTACTGCCGGCGGGGTTGCCAGAGACATTTACCACGGCGGATCTGGCGGCGGCGCTGGGCGGATCGCGCCGGCTGGCCCAGAGGATGGCCTACTGCCTGTGCAAGATGGGCTGCATCACGCAGATCGGGCGACGTGGACGGGCAAAGCTCTATGTGAGGGGAATAGAATGAGGTCGTCGGGGAAAGGCGCCGGTGAATCCTTGACAATTCGCCGCCTCTGATGATAATGAAGGCAGCTTAACATACTATCGGCTGTGACGGGGAAAAGTACGCGGTCGTAATTTGGACTATGGAAACCGCCAGGGAGGCAGGATCGTGGACTGGAAGTCCTGCCCGGTTAGCCACCGCCGAAGTTCGCCCCTGAGCTGAGCATTGAACCGCCCGATTGAGTGGATAAGTTCGGCGCAGTAGATGGCTCCGCTGGCCCCGCGTTATCCGGGCATCCCATCGCCGCGAGGGGTGGGGCTAAGAGGTTCTATCTTTATCAGGCAAGAAGATGGATCAAGCAGGGTGGTACCGCGAGATTAACGCTCTCGTCCCGGCAAGGGACGAGAGCGTTTTTTGTTGGGAGAATTGCGTAATTACGTTGTGTATCCTTTGCGCACCTACCAATCGAATCTTGTCACTCGCTCATTACGCAATACGCAATACGTTTGAACAGGAGGTTGCCATTGAATCATCCATCTGATCTGGATATGGCGTTGATACAGCAAGCCGCGCGGGCGATCAAAGCCGCGGAGCGCGCCATCGCCTTTACGGGGGCCGGCATCTCGGTGGAGAGCGGCGTCCCGCCATTTCGCGGGCCGGAGGGGCTGTGGTCAAAATACGACCCGAAGCTTCTGGAAATTGACTACGCGCTGGCGCATCCCAAACGCTCGTGGGAGGTGATCAAGGAGATTTTCTACGATTACTTCGGCGAGGCGGAACCGAACGCCGCCCACAAGGCGCTGTCCCGCATGGAGACCGAGGGCGACCTGGCCGGCGTCATCACCCAGAACATCGACTATCTACATCAGCAGGCGGGCAGCGAGACGGTGATCGAGTTTCACGGCAACAGCCACTATCTCATCTGCCTGGAGTGCGACGAGCGCTACGAGGCGCGCCCGGAGTTGTTAGCCACGCTGCCGCCGCGCTGCGAGGTTTGCGGCGGCCTGCTCAAGCCCGATTTCGTCTTCTTCGGGGAACCGATCCCGCTCTCGGCGCAGATGCGGGCCTTTGCAGAGACCCAACGCGCGGATCTGTGGCTCGTCATCGGGACCACGGGCGAGGTCATGCCCGCCTGCCAACTCCCGCGCGAGGCGAAGATGAACGGCGCGACCATCGTGGAAATCAACGTCCGCCGCTCGTACTTCACCCCGCACGTCACGGACATCTTTTTGCAGGGCAAAGCTACGGAAGTCGCGCAGGCGCTCATCGATGCGTTGTATGGAGGCTAGCGTAACCCAAACCCTTGCGAAGGTTAATCAGGCGGTTCTCGCCCAATTGTTTTGTGCTGTGCCATCGCATTTTGGAGTCAGGGAACCTTGCGCACCCTTCGCAAGGGTAGCGTAATATACTTCAATCAAATCACAAGGAGGCCAACCATGGATTTATTCAAATCACTAGAGGAACTCCGCGTCACGGCGCTGGACGAACTGAAGGAGACCGAGGACACCTCGGCGCTCGAGGCGTGGCGCTCGCAGTATTTGGGGCGCAAGGGCGAGGTGACCTTGCAGACGCGCTCCATCGGCAAGCTGCCGCGCGAGGAACGCCCGACCTTCGGCAAGCGCGTGAACGTCATCAAAGAGGAGTTAGCGGCGATCTACGAGGGGCGCGTCCAGAGCGTGCGCCACGCGGAGTTGGCGCGCGAATTGGAAAAGAGCGCCATCGATGTCACATTGCCCGGTCGCCCCACGCGCACCGGCCATCTACATCTCACCACCCAGACCCTGCGCGAGATCTACGACATCTTCGCCAGGATGGGCTTCGAGGTCTACGAAGCGCCCGATATCGAGTTGGAGAGCTTCAACTTTGATCTGCTCAACATCCCGCCCTACCATCCCGCGCGCGATATGTGGGATACCTTCTGGGTTGATGACACGCGCCTGCTGCGCACGCACACCTCGCCAGGCCAGATCCGCGTGATGCGCGAGCGCTACCCGGAGCCGATCCGGGTCATCCTGCCGGGCAAGTGCTATCGCTACGAGCAGATCACGGCCCGCAGCGAGCACCAATTCTACCAGGTCGAGGGCCTGGCCGTGGGCAAGAACATCACGATGACTGATTTGCTCGGCACGTTGGCGCAGTTCACCAAGATGTTCTACGGCCCCGGCCACAAGATGCGGGTGCGCAGCTCCTACTTCCCCTTCACCGAGCCGAGCATCGAGGTCGATATGGATTGCATTCTCTGCGGCGGGAAAGGCTGCCGCGTCTGCAAGTACACCGGCTGGCTGGAGATCGCCGGCGCGGGGATGGTCCATCCCGTCGTGCTGGAAAACGGCGGCTACGATCCCGACGAGTGGAGCGGCTTCGCCTTCGGGCCGGGCGTCGAGCGCCCCGCGATGATGAAGTACGCCATCAACGATATTCGGCTCTTCTACGGGAACGATTTGCGGTTCCTACAGCAATTCTAGTCCAGCGTGTTAGCGTCTTAGCGATACAGCGTTTCAGCGTCTTAGCGGGTCAGTGATTCAGTGAGTTGGAGGGATGATGCGCGATTTTAGGAAACTGGTTGCTTGGCAGAAGGCGGATGATCTGGTGGTGATGGTGTATCAAGCCACGGAGAGCTTTCCTTCGCACGAGCAATTCGGATTGACCTCCCAGATGCGGCGGGCGGTCGTGTCCGTCGCGGCGAATATCGCGGAAGGCTGTGGCCGTCATACGCTGAAGGATTTCCGTCGATTCTTGTATCTGGCGCGCGGCTCGCTCAACGAGGTCGAGTATTTCATCCATCTGGCGGCGCGATTGGACTACTTTTCGGAATCGAAGACCGCATCTGTGATGTCTCACTGCCATGAGACCGGTCGCGTCTTGCAGGGCTTGATCAACAGCCTCACCGAACAAATCCAAGGCGGGCGCAAATACAACTGAACCCAAGACGCTCTGTCGCTTCGCCGCTATGCCGCTAACACGCTGTGCCGCTCTATGGCTCAAGAAATAATCTATACCAGACACCAAACAACAAAGAAGGAGAAATACCTATGCGTATCCCCCTATCCTGGCTGAATGACTATGTCAAAGTGAAGGATTTGCCCATCCAGGAGCTGCGCCAACGGCTCGACCTGGCCGGGCTGGAAGTGGAAACCATCGAGGCCATCGGGCACGAGGAGGCGGAACTGCCCTGGAACCCGGAGAAGATCGTCACCGCCGAGGTCGTCAACGTGCGCCAGCATCCCAACGCCGACCGGCTGGTGCTGGCCGAGGTCAACTACGGCGGTGAGGAGAACGAGATCGTCGTGACCGGCGCGCCCAGCCTGTTCGATTATCTGGGCGAGGAAGACCTGCATCTCAAGGTCGCGTTCGCCTGGGAGGGCGCCACGCTCTACGATGGTCACAGCGAAGGCTGGACCAAGCGCAAGCTCAAGCCAACGAAGATCCGCGGCATCCGCTCGCGGGCGATGGTCTGCTCCGAAAAAGAACTGGGCCTTGCCGAGCAGCAGACGGACATCATCTACTTGCCGGATGACACCCCCATCGGTGCGCCGCTGGTGGAGGTACTGGGCGATTACGTTCTAGACTTCGACATCAAAGGCCCCTTCGGTCACCTGCAATCCGTCTACGGCATCGCGCGCGAGGTCGCCGCGCTGCTCGACCGCCCGCTGAGCGATCACCCGCTCAAGGCCGCCGAGCGCCTGGAGCTGACCACGGCGTCGGAGACCGACTTCATCGACCTGGAGATCGCCGACCCGGAGCTTTGCCCGCGCTACACCGCCACACTGATCCGTAACGTCGATATCGGCCCCTCGCCGCTGTGGATGCAGATGCGCCTCCGCCGCGCGGGGATGCGGCCCATCAGCCACATCGTCGACATCACCAACTACGTGATGTTGGAGTTGGGCCAGCCGCTCCACGCCTTCGATTACGAGGAGCTGCACCCGCGCGCATCGAACGACACACCGGCCATTATCGTGCGCCGCGCCAAGGAGGGCGAGCAGATGGAGACCTTAGATGGCGAACTGCGCACCTTCGATGACGAGATGCTGCTGATCACGGACGGCGGCGGGCCGGTGGGCATCGGCGGCGTGATGGGCGGCGCCGAGAGCGAGGTCGATACCGACACCGAGCACGTCCTGCTGGAGGCGGCGAACTTCAACTTCATCAACATCCGGCGCACAGCGCAGACGCTCAAGCTGCAATCGGAGGCCGCCTCGCGCTTCGGCAAGCGCGTCGATCCTGAGCTGCCTTTCGTCGCGGCGGCGCGCGCGGCCGAGCTGATGGCCGATCTGGCCGACGGCGAGGTCGAGACCACCGTGGGCGATCTCTACCCCGGCCAGCCGGAGACCACCACGCTGACCTATCGGCCCGCGCTGGCGGATCGCATCTTAGGCGTGGCGATCCCGCCGGAGGAGCAGCACCGCATCCTCACCGCCCTGGCCTTCGAGATCGAAGAGGAAGGCGAGGACGTCTGGCGCGTAGCTGTGCCCACCTATCGCATGGATGTGCAGCGTCCCGTCGATCTGGTGGAGGAGGTCGCCCGCATCTGGGGCTACGACCGCTTCCCGCACACGCTCATCGATGAGGAGTTGCCCAAGCTGCGCCGCAATCGCTCGCTGGAGGGTGAGGATCACGTGCGCGATATTCTCGTGCGCCTCGGCCTGGATGAGATCATCAGCTACTCCCTCATCGATCCTGAAGATGAATCGCGCCTGAATCCCGCGCCGGACAAAGCGGTCGATCTGCCCGGTGAGCGGCTCATCCTGCGCAACGCGCTGGCCCCGGAGCGCTCACTGCTGCGCCGGACGATCCTGCCCGGCATCCTGCGCACCGCGTGGGCCAATCATCGCTTCCTGGAGCGCTTGACCATCTTCGAGTTGGGCCACATCTACTACGGCGTCGGCGAGCCGGACCCGGCGGCGGGCGAGACGGGCGTCGCGGAGCCGCGCCGGCTGGCGATGTTGCTCACCGGCCCGCGCGCGGCGCGCTGGTGGCGCAATGCGGCCACGGACGAGCGCGCACCACTGGATTACTTCGATCTCAAGGGCATCGTCGAGGCGCTGCTCCGCAATCTGGGGCTGGCGGATGAGGCGAGCTGGGCGCGCGGCGCGCATCCGGCCTATCATCCGGGGCGCTGCGCCGAGGTGACGCTGGGCGATCAGATCCTGGGCGCTTTGGGCGAGCTGCATCCGCTGGTGCGCGAGGCGTTCGATCTGCCGGAGCAGCCGGTGATGGTGCTGGAGTGGGATCTCGACGCGCTGTTGGCGGCCGCCGAGGGCGCCGAGGCCGGAAAAAAGGTTGCGATGATCTCCACCTACGCGCCCGTCCACGAGGATCTGGCGCTGGTGGTGGATGAGGACGTGCCCGCGTTAAAGGTCCAGCGCGCGATTATAGAGGTCGGCTATCCGCTGGTCAAACGCGCGCTCCTCTTCGACATCTATCGCGGCGAGCAGGTGGGCGCGGGGAAGAAGAGCCTGGCTTTCGCGCTGACCTATCAATCCCCCAGCAAATCTCTGGGCGAGCGCGACATCGCCAAGCTGCGCAAGCGTATTCTTAAGGCGGTGGAGAAGGAATTGGGTGCGGAACTGCGCTCATGATGATTTGACTGCTCAGCTTGGATCGCTAGATCCAAGCCTCCGAACGAGAAACGGGGATTTGGCAATCCCCTTTGAGCGATTGATGAAGTATAGCTACCGTGGGGACGATTCGCGAATCGTCCCCACGGTTTTTTGTCGGCTCCGAAGTTGCCCGCAGCCGGCGGCGATCTCGTCGCCGCGCCGTTGGCGCACGGTGTGGGGGATCTGCGCGCGATCCAAGATGGCCGTGAAGGCGGCCATTGCCTCCGGCGTGGCGGGCGCCGCGTCGTAGGCCGCCGTGGGGTTCAGCTTGATCAGGTTGACGTGCGCGTCGAGGCCCGCGAGCCGCGCCGCCAGCGCCTCGGCCTGGGCGGGCGTGTCCGTGACGCCGCCGACCAGCAGCCACTCGAACATCACGCGGCGCCCGGTCTGCTCAGCGTAGGCGTGCACCGCCGCGAAGAGATCGTCCAGCGGATGGCGGGCGTTGATGGGCAGCAGGCGCGTGCGCACGTCGTCCGTGGCCGCGTGCAGGGAGATCGCCAGGTTGATGGGGAGACGCTCCGCGGCCAGGCGCCGGATGCCCGCCGGGATGCCGACGGTGCTCAGCGTGACGCGGCTGGGCGGGAGGCGCAGCCCGCGCGGATCAAGCAGGCGGCGCACGGCCTGGATCGTCGCGTCGTAGTTAAGCAGCGGCTCGCCCATCCCCATCAGCACGAGGTTGGTGAGCGACCGGTCGCGGGCGCGGAGATCGCGCTGGAGGTGCAACGCCTGCGCGACGATCTCGCCGGCGGTGAGCTGGCGCACGAAGCCCATCTGCCCGGTGGCGCAGAAGCGACAGCCGCAGGCGCAGCCCACCTGCGTGGAGATGCACGCGATCCGCCGCCGCTGATAGCGGAGCAGGACGACCTCCACCTGCTCGCCATCGGCCAACTGCAAGAGATCCTTGCGCGTCCCGCCGTCGGGCGCCTCCGTCTGCGCCAGCACCTGCGGCACATCGAGCGCGTAGGCAGCGGCCAATCGCGCGCGGAGCTGGGGCGGCGCCGCCGTCATCGCGGCGAAATCGGCCACCGCGTTGCGATAGAGCTGCCGCCACACCGCCCGCGCGTCGTCGGGCGTGAAGCCCCACGAGGCGGTCTGGCGCTGGAGGGCGTCAAAGCTCAAATCATAGATGGATTGGATCTTTTCGTCGTTCATTATGTCCCCAGTATAGGAAAGGCGCTGGTGATGTCAACACGCGGGCCGCGCTTCGCTTTGCCTCCAAATCCAAGTGAGAGTACAATCTTCCCACATCTCCCTATCTCCATTTGTACGTCGTTACCAGGTTGCAGATGGGAGGCGCAATAGCGCCTGGCGATTGCATCCGGCGAATCCCTGAAGCGCCGTGATTGTCCCCATCGTAAATCATGCTACCATAATGAACCTATCGTCATACAATCCAGTAAACAATAAGGAGGTTCTATGAATCAGCAGGCAAGCAGCACCGAGGCAGCATTCGAGCGACGCAAGACGCGCATCGGCATCCGTATGGCGATTTTGTACTCGCTGGTGTACGGAGGTTTCGTGGCACTCAGCGTGTTCCAGCCCACATGGATGGGCGCGCGCGCCGTGCTTGGATTGAACTTAGCCGTAGCCTACGGCATAGGTTTGATCATCATCGCGATTATTTTTGCCGTGATTTACAATCACCTCTGCCGGGTTTCGCCCGCGCAGCCACCCGGAACATAGGGGAGATCAATGGCTATCGCAGTCTTTGTAATCTTCGTAGGCATTGTGTTGGCAATTTCGTCGTATACCAGTCGTCGCGCGCGCGGCGTCGGCGGCTACTTCGTCGCCCACGGCTCCGTGCCGTGGACGATTAACGGCATCGCCTTTGCCGGCGGGTATCTGTCGGTGGCGAGCTTCTTGGGCATCTGCGGCCTCATCGCGTTCTTCGGCTACGATGGCTTCCTCTACTCCATCGGCTTTCTGGCAGGATGGATCATCGCCCTGTTCGTCATTGCCGAGCCGATGAAGCGCCGGGGCACGTTCACCTTTCCCGATGCGCTGAACAGCACCTTCAAGCATCCGGGCATCCAACTGGCGGCGGGCCTGAGTGTGCTCGTCGTCTCACTCTTCTACCTCATCCCGCAGATGGTAGGCGCAGGCGTGCTGGTAGAACCGCTGCTCGGCATCCCGCACCACTGGGGCGTGATTCTCGTTGGCTCGGTGGTGATTCTGATTGTGGCCGGCGGCGGGATGACGTCCACGACCTGGGTGCAGTTCTTCAACGGCGGCCTGCTGCTGATTTTCGCCACGGTGCTCACCGTCGCCGTCCTCCTGCGCGGCGTGAACACGGCGGAGTTGCCGCTGGAAGAGGGCGTGGCCGGGCTGGAAAGCTACCGCTATGCCGAAATCGCCGTCGAGATGACCGGCGACGATCTGATTTTGCCGTGGGACGACGCGCGGGTGGTGGGGCGGCACGCGGTGCTGGATCGCTACACGGGAGAGGAAAGCGTGGTCTTCTATCGCGTGTCGCGCCTCGTCCCCTCCCTGGCCGAGACCGGGGATGGGTACACGGCCAGCATCAAAGGCCGCACGCCGCACTTCCACACCGCCGTCGGGCCGCTCGCCGGGTGGTCGCTGGAGATGGTGGACGGCCATCCCCACATCCGCATCGAGGATTGGTGGCGACTGGAGGAGGCCGCCGATGGAACGCTGCATCTGGTCGAGACGCAGTACCGGGCCGTGCTTCCCGACGGGACGGCGCTGGTCAACGGCGCGCCGGAGGATGCCGCGAACCGGCTCCGGCAGATGGGCGGGGTCTCTGAACTGCCCGCCGCTTACGGCGACAGCACCGGCCACCTCGATCCGCTGCGGCTGGTGAGCGTCTTCTCGAACCAGGATACCGTCGTGCAGCGCCCGCGCAACGTCGCCTTCACCACCGAGGCCGGAGAGCAGGTCACGATTCACTATGAGAAGTCCGTCTCCGGGGCGACCTTTATGCGGCCCGGCCTGATGTTCCCGCTCGAACCGCAGCCTGGCGAGCCAGCGAGCACGACGTTGCTCAACCGGCTGAACTTTATCTCGCTGATGCTGGCGCTCTTTATGGGGACCTCGGCCCTGCCGCACGTCCTCATCCGCTACTACACCGTCGCCAGCGCCGACGCCGCCCGCAAATCCACCATCGTCGCCATCGCGGGGATTGGCATCTTCTACATCCTCACCCTTTATCTAGGCGTAGGCGCGGTGGCGAGCGGCGCGCTGAATCCAGAGACCAGCAATATGAGCGCGCCGCTGCTGGCCCGCAGCTTCGGCGAGGTGCTCTTTGCAATGATCTCCGGCATCGCCTTTACCACCGTGCTGGCGACGGTCTCCGGCCTGATTATGGCCGCTTCGGGCGCGGTGGCGCACGATTTGATGGGCAACCTGCTCCGCCGCGAATTCTCCGACAACGCGAAGGTGCGCGTCGGACGGATCGTGGCCGTGGTGGTCGGCGTTATCGGCATCGTGCTCGGCATTGCGTTCCGTGATATGAACGTCTCGTTCCTGGTGGGATGGGCGTTCGCCGTGGCCGCCTCGGCCAACCTCCCCGCGCTGCTGCTGACGCTCTTCTGGAAGAAGACCACCGCGCAGGGCATCATCGCCTCGATTCTGGTGGGCATCATCGCGTCCGTCGGCTTGATCCTGCTCAGCCCGGATATGTGGACGCGCTACGGCCTTAACCCGGCCACCGCGCCGATGCCCATCAACCAACCCGGCATCGTCTCGATTCCGCTCAGCTTTATTGTATTGATAGGCGTGTCGTTGCTCACCGCGCAGAAGAGCCGTCGACCAGCCATCACGAACTGATTTCCACACACCCAAAATGCGACGCACTATCAAGGTGCGTCGCATTTGTATATCTGAAAGGACCAATCTATGCCTCCCAAAACTCTGATACGTCTCGCTCGATACATCAGCGCTCGCCTGGTGACGCTGGCCGCCATGGTCGTCATCAGTGTCTTCTTAACCACCTTCATCGCCAATATGGGAGGATATGTGGATGAGGTCATCCGCGCCAACACGGCGTTCGCGGTGGGCATGTCTATGCGCGGCGACGAGTACGCGCAAAGTTTGACGGCGGAAGAGCGCGCGGCCTACTTGAATGAAACGGTGGACGCGATCTTGGATGCCCAGGGAATGAACCAGCCGTTCTTGTTACGCACGGTGCGCTGGGTCACGCGCGCGCTGACCCTCGATTGGGGCAGGTCCAGGATGGGACGCATCCGATTCGCGGGGGAATATACTCAGGATGTACGCGCGCACATCTTAGATAGCCTGCCGCGCACGCTGTTACTCTTTGGGACGGCGAATTTGCTGCTTTTCTTCACCAGTATTGGGGCCGCCTTAATGTTGACCCATACCCAAAATGGTTGGCTGGATCGGATTGTCGTTGTGCTCTTGCCACTCTCGTCGGCGCCACCCTGGGTCTACGGTATCCTCCTGACCGTGCTCGCCATTCAGATCCCGTGGGCGGGCCTGCACTTTATCACCGCGCGCTTCGATGCCTGGCCCACAGAGTTCCGGTGGTCTTACGTGATCCTTATCTTACAACACATGCTGCTGCCGATGCTCTCCATCTTCCTGAGCAAGTTTTTCCAGAGCGTCTTCGCCTGGCGGGCCTTTTTTATGCTCCATTATGACGAGGATTATGTGAACTTAGCTAAGGCCAAGGGGCTGCCGCGCTGGATGTTAGAACGACGCTATATCCTGCGTCCGACGTTGCCCGCCGTGCTCACTAACTTCGCTTTGCTCCTGACCAGCTTGTGGCAGGAGGTGATCGTGTTGGAGTACTTTTTCAATGTGCAGGGCATCGGCAAATTGTTCGTTCAGGCCCTGGGGGCCTTCGATATTCCTATGATTTTGGCGATTGTGGTCGTCTTCGCCTATCTCCTCGCACTGACCGTCTTCTTCTTGGATATTGCCTACGCGCTGGTCGATCCTCGCGTGCGCATCGGTGGGGATGCGCAGTTCGAGGCCCCAGCGCGGCGGCGCGCGCTGCGCTGGCCCGCGCTCCCCCGGCTGAGGTTTCCCGATCTCGGCGCGCTGGCTGCCAATATACGGGAGGTGGGCCGCCATCTCAGCCAGAGCCTTCATCGGCTCTGGCGCGATCTGGCCCGCTATCCCTCGGCGTTAGTCGGCCTGGCGCTCATCGCTTTTATGATCGGTGTGGCCATCTATGCCGTGATCGCCATTCCTTACGAAGAGGCCGTCGTACTCTGGCGCGGCGATCAGGCTACCTGGTATCAACATCCCAGGAACGCGCCGCCGGTCTGGTTCGATGTGTTCACCTCCGATCTTCTGCCGCGCACGATGCTCTTAGATAGCCGGCCGGCCCCGGATCGAGAGGGACCATCAGTCAATAAGTTCTTAGCCGCTGGCTCCTCGTTCATTGAACCCCAATCTGATGAGGCGGGTTCCATCAAGCGCGAGGTCATCGTCCACTCGCCGGAGATGACCGAGATAAACCTGACTATCCCTTTCGAGTATCCGTATGATCGCTTCCCCTCCGAGATGACCGCCTATCTGCACACCATCCCGGTGGAGCGCGCGCCGCACATCTCGCTGAGTTGGCGCACGCCCGACGGGCGCGAGATTCGCCTGGGGGAGGTAATCGCCACGGGCGAGGATGCCTATCGCTTCGCGTATGACGATCGCTTGCTCCGGCGGCTCGATGGGGTGGCGCCGGAAGAGGCGCTGTTCGCCGATCCGGCGGCGGAGACGCTCACGCCGCTCAAGGGCGAATACGAGCTACACATCAGCGGCCTACTGTTCGAGGAGCCGATGGAGTTGGATGTGGAATTCATCATCTACGGAAAAGTCCACGGCTTGGCGGGAACCGATGGCCGGCGCCGGGACTTGATGATCGCTGTGCTGTGGGGCACAGGGGCGGCGTTGGCCTTCGGGTTGTTGGGCGCCATCGGCGCTACGCTTTCCACGACGCTCCTGGCGGCAATAGGGGCATGGTTCGGCGGCTGGCTGGACGCGCTCCTGCAGCGCATCACCGAGGTGAATATGGTGCTGCCCTTCCTGCCCGTCAGCTTGATGATTTTCACCCTCTATTCCAAGAGCTTCTGGGTCTTGCTCGGCGTGGTGGTGTTGCTGAGCATCTTCGGGAGTGATCTCAAGAGCTTCCGGGCTACCTTCTTGCAAACAAAGCACGCCCTCTACATCGAGGCAGCCAGCGCTTATGGGGCGAGCGATTGGCGCATCATCTTCAATTACATGATTCCCCATATCGCATCGGTAATGATCTCCAAAATGGTGATCCTCGTGCCGAGCTACGTGTTCTTGGAATCCGCGCTGGCCTTTCTCGGCCTGAGTGATCCCGTTCTGCCGACATGGGGAAAATTAATCTACTCGGCCTTCTCGAAGAATGTCTTTGTCGGCCCGTATCATCTGATCCTGCTGCCGGGCATCATTTTAATGGTGACAGGGCTGGCGTTTTCGTTGGTGGGCTACGCACTGGAGCGCACGCTGAATCCCAGGTCGAGCAAGAACCTTTAGGGGCTGGAGCAATCCCCCTCACCCTGTCACCCGAAAATCAAACCCCACCTTCTTCTGGATCAGCGAGATCTGGGAGAAGGTGTTCTTCAATATGCCCACCTCAATCCGCGAGAGGGCCTTCGGATTGATGGCGTTATCCGGCGCCTGGCCCGCCTTGATCCGCTCGACTTGGTGGCGATAGCGCAGGTGCATCAGGTGACTGTACGCCTGGCTGATGCTGCGATAGCTCTCTTCCTGGAGCACGCCCAACTCCGCGAGCCGAGCCAACCGGTCGAAGGTGTTGGTCTCCTCCAGATGATGCCGGAGCGCGTAGAGTCGCGCGAAGTTGATGATGGGCAGCATCGCCTCTTTGATGTCGAACGTGTGCGGCGATTCGCCCGATGACCCGGTCACGATTTTCCCGAATAGACTGAGGGGCGGCTTGTAGGCGAGTGTGCTCCGCGCTATATAGGCGAAGAAGGCCGGGTGCGCGTCCAGGCTCTGGGTGATGTGCGCCCACCACGCGCTCACCAGCGCATCGTCGCCGTAGATGCAGCGGTGATCCAGAAAGACGTTGCACTTCGCCAGGGCGTGCTTGTCCGGCTCCGCGATCCATTCCGCCGCGTACTGCTTCCATTGGGAAAGGGGTTGATTCCACTGCGAATTCTTCGCCATCACCTCGCCCTTGCAGTACCGGTAGCCCACGCGGTCGAGGCCGTCGCAGATCAACTCGCCAAGCCGGTGGAAGTACTCAGCGACGGGGGCGGTCTTCTCCGGCGGCGGATCGGCGTAGATCAGGGCGTTATCTTGATCGGTCGCCAGCGTCTGCTCCTGCCGCGCTTCGCTGCCCAGGGCGACGAAGGCGAAGGGCTGCGGCGCCGGCCCCAATTGCTCCAGCGCCAGCGCGATCACCCGGCGTGTGATGGCGTCGGAGACAGAGGTGGTCACGTAGCACAGATTCTGCGGCAGCGCGCCGGATTCAACCAGAGTCTCGATGAGCGTGGGCATCCGGTCGTAGCAGTCGGCCAATTCGCCCAGGGTCTGCGCGTGGCGGATCTGGTAGGTGAATGCCACCAGCGTGTACTGATCCGGCTGGAGCGCGCGGCTGCTCTGGATGATGCCCACCAGCGCGCCCGCGCTATCCGTCACCGCCAGGTGATGGACATTGTGCTCGCGCTCCAACAGGAACGCCTCGAAGAGCGGGGCTTGCTCGCTGACCGTCGCCAGGGGCGCGCTCATAATCCGCGCTACCGGCAGTTGCGCATCCAGCCCGGCGGCCACCACCCGCTCGCGGATGTCGTGATCCGTGACCATCCCTACCAACTCGCCGCCCGGCGCGCTGACGACAATGGCATCCGTCTCCGCGCGGCTCATCATCCGCACCGCCCGCGCGATGGGCGTATCGAGTGCGCAGGCGAGCGGCTCGCGCATCACATCACGCACCGACTCGGTCAGGAAGAGGAACGAGGTCTGGAGTTGGGAGATCAACCGCTCGCGCTCGGCGTCGGATTGCAATGCGCGATGTCGGGTGAGGTCTTGCACGCTGAGGATCATCCCCTGCCGCCCGGAGAAGAAGACGGCGGTGGCCGAGAGCAGCACCGGCGCGGTCAAGCCGTTCTTGCGATGGAGGCGCGCCTCGAATGGCTCGCGCACCTCCTCGCCGTTGAGGATGCGTGCCAGGCTTTTGGCGGCGGGATCGTGATGCTCCACCGAGACCAGGTCTTGCAGATCCAGGAAGGCCAGCTCCGTGGGCGAGTAGCCGAGCACATCTAACAGCGCGCGGTTAGCATAGGTGCAGCGTCCATTCAGCAGGAGCAGCGTCCCGCCGGTGGAGGATTCGACCAGCGCGCGATAGCGCTCGTGCGAGCGGCGCAGCTCCCGCTCCGCCGCACTGCGTTGGCGCTCCGCCTGCAAGCTCTGATAGGCGATGGCCAGCAGCAACCCCGCCGCGATCACGGTGACGATAAAGGATGCATCCACCATCCGCCCGGTGATGGCCGAGATCTCCTGTTGGACATCATCCACGTACAGTCCCGACCCGATGATCCAGCCCCAGGGCGCGAAGGCCCGCACGTAGGACTCCTTCGCTTCCAGCCGGTCGGGATCGTCCTGCCACTGCCAGACGTAGCGGACGTAGCCGGAGGAGCCATCGCGCACGGCTTCTACAAACTGGACGAAAGGCCGCACGCCATCGGGATCGGTAAAATCGGTCAGATCTTCCCCGTCCAAATCGCGCCGATAGGGGTGCATCACCATGCGCGGGTGCATGTCCGTAATCCAGAAGTAATCCTTATCCTCCGGCCCATAGCGCAGGCCACGGACGCGCTCGATAGCGGCCTGTTGCGCCTGCGCCAGGGACAGTTCCCCGGCCTCCACTTCGCGGTGATAGTCCTCGAGGATACTCCACGCGGAATTGGTCAGCTCGGCGGCCATCTCCCGCTTGCGGTCGAGGAGGCGTTGCTCCATTGTGGGGATCAGAAACGCGAAGATCAGGGCGACGAAGACGCCGATGACCAGCAGGGCGGGAAGGACGATGCGCAGAAAGAGCCAGCGCCAGTCGATGCGGGCCGTCTCGGGCGGCGGGGAGGCCGGGGGCGGCGCGGGGACGTGCTTGCCGTTGCGGGCATGCTCGCCGAGCGCCTCGCGGAATCGTTTCCAGCGGGCGATGGGCATCGCGACGCCGGGTTCGCCCTGATTGGGGCCGTGATAGTCGCTGCCCGCGCAGGTGAGAATGCCGAAGCGATCTGCCAGATCGGCCAGCCGCCCCTGCGCCTCGGCGGGATACGGTTTGTAGAACGCCTCCAGGCCATCCAGCCCGGCGGATACGAGCTTTTCGACGGCCGCATCCAGCGCCGCGCCCGTCCACTCGGTATGCAGCGGATGGGCCAGGAAGGCGAGGCCGCCCGCCGTGTGGATGGCGGCGATGGCGTGTTCGGCGCTCGGCGTACGGTCGAGCACGCGATGCAGCGCTATGCTCTCCGGGTCGAAGCCGTAGGCCAGCAGGTGAATCTCCTGCCCTTCGAACGCGGCGACCAGTTCCAGGCCGGCGATCTCGGTGATGCCGTGGCGCAGGGCCGCTTCGTGGAATGTCTGGAGGCCGGCGAGGGTCTGGTGATCGGAGAGGGCCGCGTACTCCACGCCTGCCTGGGCCAACAATTCGACCACATCCGCCGGCGCGTAGTAGCCGTCGCTGGCATCGGAGTGGCAGTGCAGGTCGACCAGCACGGTATCGCGCTGTTTGGAGCGAGGCAACTGGTTGTTATCAGCCATCACATATCCCTCTGGGGCGAACTTTGTTTTTCTGTTACGGACAACTACGGACGACAGACTCATGCTACCTTAACTCAGCCTCATGTCCAATTTATCTCATTGGGGGCAAACGAAGCAGACCTAAGGGGTCTGAGATGTACGAGGTTGCGCGCTACACGGTTTGACACGCACATCAACCCCGGCTTCGTTTGCCTTGAACACGCTTAAGCAGGTTCTGAGGTAGCGAGAGCGATTTTTCCTGTCGATCTGCTTCGAATTCCCATTGGCTCATACAAGAACCTAAGATATTACACTCTGGACAATAAAGTTTAACGGTGTATTCTTAAATCAACACCTGATATCACTCCTACCCAACGAAAATGCAAATGATAACGAGGTGAACCTATGACAATTCAGATTATCACCGATAGCACCTGCGATTTACCCGCCTCCCTGGTTGCGGCGCACAACATCACCGTCGTTCCTTGCTACATCAACATGGGGGGGCAGAGTTACCTCGACGGCGTCGAACTTGCGCGCGAGGATTTTTACACGCGCCTCCCGATCTGCGATCCGCCCCCGACGACCTCGGCGCCGGGCATCGGCAATTTCATCGCGGCCTACACGCAAGCCGTCGCCGACGGCGCGGAAGCGATCCTCTCCATTCACATCTCCGCGCACTTGAGCAACGTCGTGAACGTGGCGCGCATCGCGGCGGAGGAGTTCAAGGCCGCGCCCGTGACCGTCATCGACGCGGGGCAACTCACCATCGGCACGGGACTACAGGCGCTGACCGCCGCGCAAGCCGCCATCAAGGGGCGCTCGCTGGCCGACATCTTGGCGCGCATCGAGGCGCAAGCGCCGCGCATCCACACCCACGCCGCCGTGGACACCCTCATCTATCTGCAACGCAGCGGGCGGCTGTCGCGCTTTCAATCGCTGATGGGGACCATATTGCAGATCAAGCCGCTGCTCTCGATGAACGACGATCACATCGAGATGGGGCGCAAACGCACGACCGCCCGCGCAATGGATTGGCTGCGCGAGCGCGCCGAGGCGCTCCATCCCCTGGAACAATTGATCGTCCTACACACGGACGCGGCGGAGCGCGCGGCCGCGTTCAAAGAGCAGATCGCGCACCTCGCGCCGCCGGCAGGCATCGTGCGCACCGTCGGCGTGACGCCCGTCTTGGGCGCGCACCTGGGGCCGGGCGTTATCGGATTCACCGCCGTGCAAGCGGCCACAACCTGATTCACTGACAGCTTAGCAACCAGCAACAGAAGGAGGCAAAGGATGACCTTTTTAGAGATTTATGCCATCGCAGGCGGCGTCATTTTAGCAAGCATGACCATTTTGTGGCTTGTCAGCCTGCGATTAAAGAACGCGAGTATCGTCGATATTTTCTGGGGGACCGGCTTCGTGATCACCAACTGGGTCTACTTCGCGCTGACACCAGGCGGCGCTTCGGCGCGGAAGTGGCTCATCAGCATCCTGGTCACGCTCTGGGGGTTGCGACTCTCCGGCTACATCCTCTGGCGGAATTGGGGCGAGCCGGAAGACTTTCGCTATCAGCAGTGGCGCGAAGAAGAAGGCGTGCGCTGGTGGTGGTATAGCTTCTTCAAGGTCTTCCTGCTGCAAGGCCTGCTGATGTGGATCATCTCCATACCGCTGCTGGGCGCGCAGATCAGCCCCGCGCCTGCCAAACTGACCGCGTTGGACATCGTAGCGGTCATCATCTGGGGCATCGGCTTCTACTTCGAAGCGATGGGCGACTTCCAGATGGCGCGCTTCAAAGCCCACCCGGCCAACAAGGGGAAAGTTCTGGATACCGGCGTGTGGCACTACACGCGGCACCCCAACTACTTCGGCGATGCGACGCAGTGGTGGGCCTACTATCTCTTCGCCGCCATCGCCGGCCACGCTTGGACAATCTACAGCCCTATCTTGATGACGGGCCTGCTCCTGCGCGTCTCCGGCGTCGCGCTGCTGGAAAAATCGCTCAAGGAGCGCAAACCCGCCTATCAGGATTATATCGACCGGACGAGCGCGTTCATCCCCTGGTTTCCCAAAGAGTCAGCGGATAAAGCAGATTAAGCAGATGGGGGGCTTTTGGATTTCGCCGGACAACTCCTCGGATAATCACCAGAAAGCGTAGGTTTGACAGAACAGCTCTTTTTCGTATAATGAAGGGTGCGTTTTGTGCTACATCGATGGAATAGAAGCGCTTCGTGTGTTAGTAACACAGGTAAGTGCGTGGGAGGGCCGAGGCAGCGGAGCGGTTGACGCATACGATGGGGTTTCTTTAAGTGAACTGTATAATGTATCTCAAGTTATTATTGGTTGGCAATGTGCCAACCAACTTGATAGAGAAAATCGAGGCCAGTTTGCGGTTAGTTTTAGAGCTGTAGTTCAGATACTCTCGATTGTTTGTTGATGACGGCTTCCCCGTAGGCAAACAGCGGGTGAAGCTTATCGACATCTTAGCTTTACGATCCATCTGGATCTAAGAATAAAATACAAAAAATAAGGGGAGAGAAGCATGGCAGCAGTACCGAAGATACGTATTTCTAGTGGACGTCGCGATCGTCGTCGCGCGCAGACATTTCCTTCACCGCGCTTGCATAATCAGATTCACTGTGAATGCGGCGAGTTAGTCTTGCCCTACCACGTGTGCCAGAAGTGTGGGCGCTATCGTGGGCGCAAGGTGATGGAGGTTGAAGAGAATTAAACCCCCTCAATAAACCGCTGTGGGTGTAGGGATGAGTGCTAAATGGTTTCCGGGCCTCCGCGGAGGCCCGGATGCTATATCAGCAGACTGAGGCGTGTTCTTCAGCCTCGGACGTGGCGGATTATATCACTGGGAGTGTGCCGCTTGTGAATGCGGCTTGAATATGTGAAGGTGAAGGCGAAGGAGGGAAGATGCAGGAGAACGAAGTATTAGATATTCCTGGCAGCGTGACCACCGAACCGGAGGTGTTGGAGATGATGGTGTGGTTGGCGGCAAATGAGGTGTCAGGCGTCGTCAAGATCAAGTACGAGGAACTGGATCGCTTCCTGGGTAGCAAGCCGGTCAGTGTACGAGTGGAAGACGGCGAAGTCACGGTCGATTTGCACGTCATCGCTAAGCCCAACCAGAGTTTGTTGCGCTTGGGCCGGAAGATCCAGCGCGAAGTGACCCGCACCATTCAGCAGATGATTGGTATGCCCGTTAACGCCGTGCATGTGCATATCGATGATGTGTTTTATCCTCCAGCAGAATTGACCGCCGAAGCAACAGCAGCATAAGGAGCTTAGTTGCCGATATGAAAGGTGAGCGACGGCTGGCGCGGGAGTTGGCCCTTCAAGCGTTATTTGAGATTGATATGACGGATCACCCGGTGGGCAAGATCTTAGATGAGCGACTGCGGGAAGCGGAACAACTATCGGCGCGCGGACGTGAGTATAGTCGCTCGCTTGTGCTGGGCGTTCTACAATATCAGGAGATCTTGGATGCGCACATCCAATCGCAGGCGTCAGAGTGGCCCCTGGATCAAATCGCCCTGGTGGATCGAAATTTGTTGCGGATGGCACTTTACGAGTTCACAGTCGGCGATGTTCCGCTTAAAGTCGCGATTAACGAAGCAGTCGAGATTGCCAAACGCTTTGGCTCGGATAGCGCCGCGCGATTTGTGAACGGTGTGCTAGGGGGGTTGGCGCCCAAACAAGAGGCGATTCTAAGTGAGCTAGGGCGATATGCTGCGCAACGGCAAGCGGAAGCGGAGCAGGCCATCCCCGAAGAGTAAATCTCAACCACCATAGCTTGTAGATGTTATATAATAGCGCAATTCTTCATTGAGCCATTCGAGGATGATATGATGAATTGCGCTGCTTTTTTTCGGAACTTCACTTGTGATCTCTCCTGCTATTTGGTATCTTTAGGATCGCTATGTGAGGTTAAATTATCCCAATCTGAATTTGAAAAGGAGTCTCTATATGGAACAAAAGATACGAGTCATCATTATGGGCGCTGCCGGGCGCGACTTTCACAATTTCAATACCTACTTCCGTGATAATCCGCGTTACGACGTAGTCGCGTTCACGGCGACACAGATTCCCAACATCGAAGGGCGCCAATATCCGCCGGAGTTGGCCGGCGAGCTGTACCCGGACGGCATCAAGATCTACCCCGAAGCCGAACTGGTAGCCTTAATCGAAGCACACGAGGTCGACCAGGTGATCTTCTCGTACTCCGATGTGCCGCACGAGTATGTGATGCACAAGGCGGCGTTGGTGAACGCTACGGGGGCCGATTTTCGCCTGATGGGCAGCCGCGCCACGATGTTAGAGAGCGGCAAGCCCATCGCGGCGGTCTGCGCCGTGCGCACCGGCTCCGGCAAATCCCAGACCACGCGCTACGTCTGTAATGCATTGCAGATACTGGGCAAGAAGGTCGTCGCAATCCGCCACCCGATGCCCTATGGGGATTTGACAAAGCAGGCGGTGCAGCGCTTCGCGACCTACGACGATCTCGACAAGCACAACTGTACCATCGAGGAGCGCGAGGAGTATGAGCCGCACATCGATCGCGGTGTGGTGGTGTACGCCGGCGTCGATTATGAGGCGATTCTGCGCGAGGCTGAGAAAGAGGCCGATGTGATCGTCTGGGATGGCGGCAACAACGATATGCCCTTCTACCGCCCAGATCTGTGGATCACGGTCGCCGATCCGCACCGTCCCGGCCACGAGATGACCTACTATCCCGGCGAGACCAATTTACGCGCGGCGGATGTGATCGTTATCAACAAAGTGGGGACGGCGGATTACGGAAACGTGCGCAAGATCCAGGAGAACATCGCGCAGGTGAACCCCAACGCGACGGTGGTCCTGGCGGCCTCGCCGCTCTTCGTCGATCATCCAGAGGAGATTCGCGGCAAGCGCGTCCTGGTCGTCGAGGATGGCCCCACGCTGACGCACGGCGAGATGTCCTATGGCGCGGGCTACGTCGCGGCGCAGCGCTTTGGCGCCGCCGAGATCATCGATCCGCGACCTTACGCCATGGCTTCGATTCTCGATACTTACGAGAAGTACCCTGACACCGGCAAGGTGTTGCCAGCCATGGGCTACGGGCACGAGCAAGTGCGTGATCTTGAGGTGACGATCAACAATACGCCGTGTGATCTGGTCATCGTGGGCACCCCCATCGATTTGACCCGGATCTTGAAAGTCGATCATCCGATGGAGCGGGTGCGCTACGAGTTGCAGGTCATCGGGCAACCGACCTTGGAGGGCGCGATCAAGGAGAAATTTGCATAGCGCCGATTTCAGTTGAGCGGTTATCACGGGGCGGAACGAGAGTTCCGCCCCGTTGCTCATGGGGCGACGCCTGTCGAGGCTTGAGCGTAGCGGCGATTGAAGGCGCGCTTGCCGCTGACCCAGCGGCTATCGCGCAGGTAGAAGCGCCAGCAGACGGTGCGGGCGCGCTCGTCGCCGCGCACGTTGATGCGAGGACTGCACGCGATCTCATCGGCGGGCACGGCGGGCGCTTGCTCCAGCCAGAGGCGCGCATCCTCGGCGTAGAGGCATGCGTAGTTGAAGCTGCGGTCCACGGCCAGCGCCTCGCAGAGCCGCCCAGGGCCTCGGGCGAGATCGCGGTCGGTATGCTGGGCGCCGCGTAGACAGCGCATCATTGTCAGGCCCTCCGTCGGGCGAAGGGCGCGCACGAGAATCGCGGCGGGGACCCCCTCCGGTTCGGTGACGATATTCAGACAATGGTACATCCCGTAGATGAGGTAGACGTAGAGATGACCGGGCAGGCCATACATTGGGGCCGTGCGCTCCGTCTTACCGCTGTTGGCGTGGCAGGCCTCGTCCCCTTCTCCGATGTAGACCTCCACCTCCGTGATGTAGCCGGCGAGACGTTGACCCTCAAAGCGGCGCACCATACGCTTGCCCAACAAATCGCGGGCCAAGGCGAGCGTATCGCGGGTATAAAATTCGTGAGGTAGCTGTTCTGGCAAGTTGACTTTATTCCCCTTCTGCGGTAAACTTTTTGTTAGACGTGATGATATTAATTGAAACACGGATGACGTTAGGGTTGGAGGTTAAAGATGAGCGAGGATTTTCCAGATTGGTTGCGTGATTTAGCGCCAGAGGATGCGGAGGATGACGATATACCTTCGCCGGCGTCTTTAGGGGCGTCATCTCTTGCGGCGGAAGAAGATGAGAGCGCGACGGAGAACGACGATTGGGATATGTTGGGGGATATCCGGGGCGAAATAGAATCCGAAGAGGCGGCCGCCGAGGAAACTGTGTCGCGTCGCAAATCTAGCCGACGGATCGCGGGGCTGTTACCCTGGCAACGCTTTGTACTCGCCCTTCTCGCCTTCTTTGATATTGCTTTCGTCGGATTTATCTTCTTAGTCATATTGGGGCGAATTGCGATTTTGTGAGGGCGCGACACATCATTGAGCGCATCCCCTTTGTAACGCTCAATCCTCTTGGGACTGCTGGCTCCTCGGGAATTCGCCGGGTACAATGGTACTATCCTCATCCACAACCCTGCAACGACGTAAAAATAGAGATATCTGATCCCCTGCGATGCCGCAGGGGATTTTTTATGGGGTGTTTCTGCTGTGTGTGAGGAGCAGTTGGATCGCGCGCTTGAGTTGGGTCGCCATAGGGGATGCTGGTTGCGAAAGCACAATCGGCGTTCCCGTGGATTGAGCTTTTAGTTGGGCCTCTTCGTAGGGGATATCAAGCAAGCGCTTAGTATGGAGGGCGCGCTTCATCGCTTCGGCGGCAGGATGCGGCCCCGGCGTGGTAGCATTGCGAATCAGCAATGTGCGAACGGCGCAATCGGCGATAGCTTTGCGCGTCATCAGCGTCGTCTGCAGGCTGGCCGGATCATCCCCGCTGATCAGTAGCACGAAGTGGGCCTGCGTGAGCAGATATTGAGCCGTGGGATTGAGGACCGGCGGCATATCCAGGACCAGAAATCGGCACGTGGGCTTGAGTTGGGTAAGCAGCTTTTTGATATCGCTATCATTGAACCAGCCATATTGAAGCGGCGCGAGCGGCGCGGCCAGCAATCGCAGCTCAGAAGTGTGAGAGAGCAACAGCGATTCGAAGGGTGTATGGGGATTCTCTAAATAGTTACCCCAGTGCTTTTCGGGACGCAACCCTAGATGGAGCGCGCAATGCCCGGAATTAGGGGAGAGATCTAATAAAATAGTCGGCCCGACCTGCTGGAGAATGCTGGCAAGATTGACGGCTAAAGTCGTCACTCCCACCCCGCCGCGTAAACTGAAGAGGGCGAGGGTTAAATGCTCCGCTCTTTCTTGCTGGGGCGCAGCCGAGGGCGGCTTGAGTTTTTCTGGCTCTGCTGTGACAGCTTCTTCTTGCTTCCGTTGCCGCTCTTCTTCTTTCTCCACCAACAAGGTCTCGATCCGCTCGATCAAAGCGTCCATTTTGACGGGTTTGGGAAGATGATCATCCGCCCCGGCCTCGAGCGCAGCGGTACGGTCGATGGCCTGACCGCGCGCGGTGAGAATCAAAATCCCCATATCGGCCGTCCGAGGCATCTTCCGCAGCTCGGCGACCACCTCATAGCCGCTGATTCCCGGCATCATAACATCCACAATTGCGACCTCTGGTTGATGCTCGAACGCTGCTTCCAAGCCTTCTTGACCGTTCTTGCACGTGATGACTTTGTAACCCGTCTTCTTTTCGATGATCAGTTGCATCATCTTGAGCATATCTCGATTGTCGTCGATGAGCAAAATCTGAGTCATAATTTGCCCCCTGGATGCTGAAATGACTGGTCAGGCCGTTCCAAGAAAAAAAGCATCTGGTTTGGAAGATTTTAAATTTTGGAACTACCCTAGTCCGCCTTTTTTCCAAAACAACCAATCTTCTCGCGGTTGACCTGCGAGACCGCGCCTTCGTAAACGACATCGGGATTAAAGGTGGAACGCGCGGTGACATTCAACACAGTGACGAAACCGCCGGCCTTGGTTAGATACAGCCGTCCCCGAAAGCTGCGCATACTGCTCAGGATTTCCCCGGTGATTTCAAAGAAGGGGACGGTGATAAAGACAGGGTAGCGTTGCAGGCCGCGCCCATATTGCTGATCGCGCCGCAGGCCCTCTTTGAGATTGGTGGTGAGGAAGAAATCTAAGTGGGGCTTGGTGACCAATGTGGAATTATAATGCGCGCTGATTCGCGCCGGATCCATAATGGGCGAGACATAGGCATCTTGGATTTCGATATAGTCCGTGGTCGGATCGTAGACAACATCAGCCAAGAAGCGTTTTTGCATCATAAATATGCCGGAAATTCGATACCCCTGCGTGAAAAAATCTGCCGCGACCTGTTTGATCTGTGGTGTTCCTATCATTTCCGATGCTCCTGTGTATGCCTGTATATCGATCCTTAGCCGGATATCCTCAGTTTTTCTTCCAAGTCATCTCAGGGTTCCGCCACATCCCAGATGAAGGTTTGATTGCCCTTCTCCGGCCCAATAACTTTATAACTCGGCTCCGGCTCGGCGGCGGTTTGCCGGACGACGCTCACGCGCCAGACGCATGCTCGATTATCGACCTCCGGCGGGGGGAACAACTCCACCGGGACGCGCCAGGCAGTCGCGCGGATGTAGACGTCGGTGGTCATATCGCCATCCAAGGTCGGGACGGTCAGTTCGACGTGATAAAACTCGTTATCCTCCAGAATCCCTACTGAGGCCCATTGCAGAATGACCAGGGCGTCAGCGCCGCTGAGAACTGTATCTTGAGGAGGGTAGAGCGGCTCGGGCGAGGTGTAATCGCGCCGTGGTGGAGGCGTGACATTGACGACGGTCTCGGCGTCTGGCTCTGGCGTTGGCGTCGGCGTATATTGGGGGATCGTCAGAACTTGATCCGCCTGGATGCTCTCCGAATTAGCCGGGATGTCGTTGGCTTCTCGCAAATCGGCCACGCTGATGTTATACTCCTCCGCGATGGTGGATAAAGTGTCGCCAGATCGAACGGTGTAGAGGATGTAAGGCGATGGCGTCTGCGTCGGCTCTCCTGGCTTGGACGTCGGCGTCGGCCCAGGCGTCGGCGTGGGCGGCGGGATAAGGAGCGTTGCTCCCTCGACGATGATATCGGAGTCCAGGTTGTTATAGGCCTTTAACTCATCTATCGTTATATCGTAGGACTGTGCGATGGTGGATAATAGATCCCCTGATTGCACCACGTAAGTCTCCGGCGGGATAGGCGTGGGCGTTGCGGTGGGGAGCGGCGTGGGCGTCAGTGTGGGGAGCGGCGTGGGTGTGCGGGGGATGTCGGTGGCAGTGGGCGTGTGAGTGACCGTGGGCGTCCACGTTGGCGGCGGCGGGGCGCCCTTCCCTTGCGCGAGTTGCCATCCTAAATAGACAGAAATCCCCAAGATGACGATGGCTATGACTCCCAAAATAATCCCTTGCCGCCGCGAGATGTGTTGGGTGGTTGATTCAACCGGGACTTCGAGAGCGATCTCTTCTTCTTCCAGCGAAGCGCCGCACATCAAACAGGATTTGGCTCCCTCGGCCACACGGGCCCCACATACTGGGCAGTGGCGTGGGGGACGGTCGGGGAAGGGATGTGAAATTTCTTCTGTTTCCATAGTCTCCATGATAAGATCTATCATAGCATCGTTAGAAGAAAGAGCAAGAAAGTGAAGAAATCACTGGCTCTCCAGGAATTTTCCGGGGCAATCGGAGTATCCCCTTTCGGTTAGTGTCTTAAAGTATTCGCCACTAAGCACGGCGGTTCCCACGGCCATTGG
>CAZCAI010000043.1:5337-29347 GCA_964496595.1 uncultured Anaerolineales bacterium | reverse complement strand
ACCGGTACGACTTTATGAGACTTTACTCGGTATGACTTTACGAGACTTGACATTTCGAAGGATTTTATACGAGGAGGCATGGATGTATTACAACGGCGAAATGGTACGCTTACGCCCTTCGGAGCGGGAGGATCTGCCGCTCTTTGTGGAATGGCTCAGCAACCCGGATTTGCGAAATTTCGTCACAATTCGATATATTTCGCTGGGGTTGGAAGAGCAGTGGTACGAGGGGTTGTTGGAGAGCACGGGCAAAATGCCGCCAAGTCGTGTGCACTTTGTGATCGAGGCAATCGATAGCGCGCAGCCCATCGGCGTGACCTCGCTGGAGGGCATCAACTGGTGTGACCGTACCTCGGAGGTGGGCATCATCGTGGGCGCTCAGGCCTTCTGGGGCAAGGGCTACGGCACCGACGCGATGCGCGTGCTCCTGCGGGTGGGATTCAACTGGTACAATCTGCACCGCATCTACCTGCGCGTGATCGCCGATAACGAGCGCGCGATCCACTCTTACGAGAAGTGTGGCTATCAGCACGAGGGACGCATGCGCGAGGCGATGTTCGTCGGCGGCGAGCACAAGGATGTGATCCTGATGTCGATTTTGGAGGATGAATTCCGTTCGTAGTCAGCTACGCAGCGTAGCGGAGTAGCGTCAAGAACCGTCCAGGATTAAGGAAATATCCTGGACGGTTCTTTGTAGAGACACAAAATTCTGCGTCTCTACCACAGTAAAACATTATTGTGGATCAGGCGTAATCGCCCGGTAGGTGTAGATGAGCGGCAAGAAGTTGTTATACGGCGGGTTGATCCACAGGATGCCGCAGGCCATCTCCGAGGCGGCGTAGGGCGTCTGGGCCTGGAGGCAGTAGGGATGCAGGCCCTCGGTGAGGTTCGGCCACTGAATCTCCACGCGCTCCGTATCGCCGCCGGCCAGGGCGCGCGCACTCACCTGGGTGACGGGCAGATGAGCGCTCTCTGTATCCTGGTAGAGCGTCACGGTGACGGGCGCGCCGGTGTCGATTTCGCCCAGATTGCTCACATCGGCGGAAACCGTCCGGGTGACAGGCTCGGTGATGGGCGAGTAGAGCGTCTCCGCGCGCAGGCGATCCACCCGGAGATCGATGCCGAAGGTGATGCACGAGGTCGCGCCGGTGATGGTGTGGGTAAAGGTGTGCGGCTGATTTACATCCCAGCAGACCCGGTGATGCGATTTAAGAAGCCTCGTCAGGGTCAGCGTCACCGGACGATGATCGCCGCAGCAATCGAGTTCGGGGACCTCCGTGGTGGTGATCGGCATTTGGATGGTGGCGCCATCCTCGGTGTAAGTGTGTGAAACGCTCAGGCTGGGCGGATCTGTCAGCCAGATGTTGCCCGCGTTGGCCGCCGTGATTGCCACCGTCGCGGTGAAGGTGGACTGCGGCGCGGGCGGATCCACGGTAACGCCCGTATCGAAGAGCAAGAAGGTCGTGGTGGGCGTGATCTGCGAGGTTGCCTCGTGGAAGGCGACGCCGATCTTCTCCGGTTTGTGCGTATTGGGGTTGAAGAGTGATCCGCCGGGGTAAGATCCGTGATCCAAACTGAACCACGCCCAGCGCTGCACCAGCCGATCATCATCGAAGGCGTAGCCCAGCTCGGGATCGCGCGCCTCCTGCATCCATTCAAAACCCATCTCCATAAACTCGATATCGTCCTCATACGTCATCCCCCCGACCAACCCCTCGTAGAAGAGAATGCCATATTCTGGAATGACCAACCCCTCGTTGTGATAGCCGTTATCGACCATCCACTGGCGAAAGGTGATAATCCGCCGCGCGTAAATATCCACATCCCAGTGATCGTAGACCGAGTAGAAGGTAGCGATGTCGTAGGATGCGCTATAGGAAGGCCAATCGGGCACCCAGCACGCGCCCCAGGCGAACGGCTCGCCCGGCGGCTTGTAAGGATAGCACTTCTCGCAGAGGATGTAGCTGTGGATCGACCAGAGATCGGTCGGCAGCGGCTCACCGTAAGCCTCCTCGTAGGCGGCCAGCACGCGATCCAGGTACATCAGGCGCTGCGGCGTCGGCTGGACGATGTTGCCCGCCGCGATCTTGGCCGTTGGATCGGCCTCCTTGATGATGTGGTACAGATCGTGGTAGGCGTAGGCATACCATTCGGAGATCATATTATCCATCACGTGACAATCCGGCTCGTTGCCGATGAACCAGGTGGCGCCGGGCTGCTGGGCGATGGCGTTGAGGAGGCGCGTGCCGGTGGGCGAGGCCGTGTAGCCGATCTGCTCGCCATCCTGTTTGACAGGTTTGAGGCGCACGGTCTGGACGTAGGTCAGCGGTGGAAGTTGCGACGCGCCGCGCGCGCTCCAATCCCAATACCAGCCGGCGTTGAGGTAGCCTGGTTTGTCGCCCTCCTGCGCGTCGCTGGCGGATTTGGTCAGGCCGAAGCCGAAGCGCCCGTTGTGGTAACTGTAGGGCGGCCCGGCGGGCGCGGAGTTGAGCGTCCCGGTGCTCAGGAAGAGCAGGGCCAGGCCCAGGAGCGCGACCACGGTCAAAATCTTGGGCAACGCGCGCGTTGCTTTTAGCCATAGGGCCTGATGTTTTTTCTTTTTAATTGTCATTGTGAAACTCCTCGTTTGTCTACGGTTTAAGTCGACCGCTGGTCATTATAACGCATCATGAGGAAAATGGGGGAAGAGGAATTTAGAATTGCGAATTTAGAATAATGAATCCCAGAATTGATTCTAAATTCTTCATTCGCAATTCGCAATTCGCAATTTATCACTCCCATTGACATTTAGGCCAATATCATTACAATGACAACAGGTTGTAATGTACGGATCACTTCCATCGATAGCATATCAATAGCATCATTAAAGGAGATTAGAAAACATGGCAGAAGAACTGAATCAAGAAGTACCAGAAGCGCCCGTCACGCCGGGCAGCGGCGATGTGACCGAAAACGACAAGTTGTGGGCGATGCTCAGTTGGATTCCCTGGTTCGGCTGGATCTTGGCCCTCGTCGCGATCTTCATGGAACCGCAGAAGGACCGCCCCTTCATCCGCTATCATGCGATTCAATCGCTGATCGCTAATGCAGTGCTCGCGGTGATCTCCATCGTCTTGGGCTTCACCGTGATTTTGGCCTGCATCGCGCCGTTCCTGTGGCTCGTGCTGATCTACCCCGCCGCGATGGCCTATCAGGGCGAGTGGCTGGAGATCCCCGTTCTCACGGATTTCTGTAAAGAGCAAGGATGGATCCAGGCGTAACAGTCCTTGCGCATTAAGGTGAGATACGACGAAAGCCCTTCTCGATTGAGAAGGGCTTTTTTCTGCCCCGCCCTTGCGAAGGTTGGGGAATGTTCTACAAATCTAAAATCTCTTGATCCATCGGAATTTACCTGGTAACAAAAGCTAGATGCAACCTTCGCAAGGGTTGCGATGCAGGTTGGGGCGAGGCAATCCCCCATCGTCTTTAGACGCCAGGATAGATATAGAATTTCGGGAGATACCGCAAGGACAAGCATCATCTGCGGATTGCCTCGCCCCTACGACAACAACGACAACGGTGACGCCCCTACGCCTTGGGCAGGTCGCGGCTAGCGATGACGTTGACGCCCTCGCCTAACGGGTCCTCCAGGACGATCTGATTGATCTCCACCGGCGCGTCGATTTCGACCTGGCGGATTTTGCTCAGCAGCTCGAAGATGCGCGGTTTGGGGACGGGCGCCTGGGTGTAGACGGGCACCAGCGGATGCAGCCCGCCCTTCACCTTGACGGTTGTCGCGACCATCCGGCGGGGGTCGGTCAGTTCCTCTTTGGCGTACTGCTCGCCGCGCGGGCAGGTGTTCCCCTCGACGTTCAACAGCGTCTCGCCCTCGTGGGTCACCTCCAACGTGCAGCCCACCGGGCATGTGATGCAGATCATTTTCTCTGTGACTGGCATGGTTTACCTCCGTACCCTGCAATGCAATAAGTTAATAAAAAAGGTGCTCGTAGTGCGCACTGCGTATTTCGTAATAATTATGACAGTAGATTCTTACGCAATACGTCTCAGGGTAAATTTCTATTAGCTAAAACATCTTCAACTTCGTCTAAAAATTCACCCAGGCTGATGGCCCTTTGCCCTTCCACGCTCCTATCATGACGCTGAGGCGCATCCGCTGTATGACGATGCCACGATTGATTGAGCTGATCTCGGCCATATAGACGGCGTCCTCCGTAGATAAGGGCCAAGTTGGTGGTACCGAAACGGTCGTTACGGTATATCTGGACGAAAAGATCGTCTGTGATGACCAAGCGTGCTTTGAGAACCAATCGACTGTGTTCCTGAACGACCATATACCGAACATAAGCCCGTTCGTTCACTTCATGTTGAAGTTCCAGGAACAATTTTTCAACCGAGTAACTCCCCAT
Organism: uncultured Anaerolineales bacterium; assembly: GCA_964496595.1. Taxonomy (GTDB): domain Bacteria; phylum Chloroflexota; class Anaerolineae; order B4-G1; family SLSP01; genus JAAAOZ01. Next base: position 24,941 of record CAZCAI010000043.1, on the reverse strand, counting down.
CATTCAAACGTAGCCTTCGTCGCTTGCAGTTGGGCAATTTCGTCGCGCATTTCTTCACAGCGCGTCTCTGCCAATTCCCAATCGAAGTAATCTTGTTCTGTTTCTGGGTCGGGATCGCTGGCGAGGATCTTTTCGCGAAAGGTCGCAAAGTCTTGATTATATTTAGCTTGGAAGTGATGGACTTGAGATTGGTACTTGATCAGCTCGCGCTGCGCTCTTTCCAAGAGAAGTGTGGTTAAAACTTCTTCTAAGCTTCGGCCCGGGAATAGTCTTTTCAGGCTTGTTTGTACTGCCAGATTGATCGTGTCAGCCATCACATCCTCCTTGGGATATAGCCATAAGCGATGCATTCGACCCGAAGGGTTTGGACAACCCTTCGGGTTTCGTGCTTCCTACTTCGGTACGATGCGGACCTCCAGCTTCTCGGCCTGGCGGACGTTGTCGTAGTCGCGGCCTTTGAGCGTGATGCTGGCCATCTCGCCGGGGCGGGCGTAGCGCGCGCGCTTCTTGGCGAGGAGATTTTTGCCGTCATGGAGTTCGATGCTGACGGCGTGCTCCATCGGCTGGGTGACGCGCATCTGGAGCATGATCTGCTCCTCGGTCAGTGTCTCCGGGTCGATGTGGTGGGGCACGACGTAGCGGACGTTTTCGCCGGCGGCGGTGGGCACGTACTGCGGATTTTCGTTGCAGCAGCCCTGCGCGAACTGGGCCGCGCGCTTGCCCGCCGTCAAGCCGGCGGTGGTCACCCAGTCCACCAGATCGTAGACGTGAACGACGTTGCCCGCGGCGAAGATGCCCGGCACATTGGTCTGGAAGCCGTCATCGACGAACGGCCCGCCGGTGATGGGATCAAGCGCGACGCCGGCCTTCTGCGACAGCTCGTTTTCGGGGATGAGGCCCACGGAGAGGAGCAGCGTGTCGCAGGGGATGATCTCTTCCGAGCCGGGGATGTAGTTCCAGTTCTCGTCCACCTGCGCCGCCTCGACGGCCTCGATGCGGTCGTTGCCGATGATGCGCTTGACGGTGTGGCGCAGTTGCAGCGGGATGTCGAAATCCAACAGGCATTGGACGTAGTTGCGGCTCAGGCCGGTGAGGTAGGGCATCACCTCCAACACGCGGGCGACGTGGGCGCCCTCGAAGGTGACGCGGCGCGCCATAATCATCCCGATGTCGCCGGAGCCGAGGATGACGAAGTTCTTGCCGGGGATGTAGCCCTCCACGTTGACCCAGCGCTGGGCCGTCCCCGCCGTGTAGACGCCGGAGGGACGCGGGCCGGGGAGCTTGATCTGGGCGCGGGTGCGCTCGCGGCAGCCCATCGCCATCACGACGGCGGCAGCCTCCAGCTCCACGAAGCCCTGCTCGGTACCGGTGGCGTAGATTTTGCGGTCGCGCGTCACATCCAACACCATCGTGTCCAACATCCAATCGACGCCGACCTCTTTGGTCTTGTTGATGTAGTGCTGCGCGTAGCTCGGGCCCGGCAGATCCTCTTTGAAGATCTCGACGCCGAAGCCGTTGTGGATGCATTGCAGCAGAATGCCGCCCAACTCCAGGTCGCGGTCGATCATCAACACATCGTCGGCGCCGTTTTCCTTGGCGGCGCTGGCGGCTGCCAATCCGCCCGGCCCGGCTCCAATGACGATCACATCATACTTGGATTTTAGTTGTTTGCTCATCATTCCCTCGCTTCCCTCTAACCTTCGCTGCCTGCGGCGGTGTCGGTAACATCTTTCGTCGGTCGTCGCAAGAATTCCGATCCGGCCCCTTTCTTCGAGATCTCCTCGGGCGATTTGCCCAGCTCGCGGGCCAGGATATCGACCACACGCGGCATATCGAAGCCGCCCAGGCAGCGCCCGGTGCCCAGCCACGTGCGGCGCTTGATGGCGTCGTAGGTGACGGCGGGGATGGGCGCGTGGATTTCGGCCACGATCTCGCCCTCGGTGACGTACTCGCAGCGGCAGATGATGCGTGCGTAGCGGGGGTCCTCCTCCACCAGCGCCGCCTGCTCCTCGTGCGTCATGTGGCGGAAGACGGGTCGGCCCTTGCGGATTGGATGCCAATCGGGTTGCTCGTGCAGCTCCTCGCCGGCCGCGCGCAACAACTCGGTCACGCGCACGGCGATGGCGGGCGCCGCCGTCAGCCCCGGCGATTCGATGCCGCCTAAGTTGATCAACCCCTCGACTTCGTCGGGGATCTCGATGATGAAGTCCTTGTTGTATTCGACCTCGCAGCCCTGGCATGGGGCGTTCCCGCCGGGGCGCAGCCCGGCGAAGACGGCGATCACATCGCGCTGGCTGAGGCTCGGCACGAGCTTCTGCGCGCCCGACCAGATCTCCGCCATGCCGTCCGGCGTGACATCGACGTTGGTCTTGTCCTCGATCTCCTCGGCGTTGGGGCCGATAAGCACGTTGCCGTGCAGCGTGTTGGTGACCAGAATGCCCTTGCTGACCTTGCTCGGCACGGGGAAGAGCACGTTGTTGATCTGGACTTGATTGCGATCCATCACATAATATTCGCCTCGGCGCGGGGTGATCTCAAACTCCGGGCGGATGCCAGCCTGGTGCATCACCATATCAGCGTAGAGGCCAGCGGCGTTGACGACCCAGCGTCCGTAAAATTTCCCCTGGTTCGTTTGAATCCCCACGATTTTCGGCTTCACGCTCTCCGCTGAATCGCCCATTCGCTGATCCTCTGATTCGCTTTCCCAAAGAAAATCCTCGAACCTGGTGTTCAGCTTCAGCTCGACGCCGTTCGTCACGGCGTTCTCGGCGGCGGCGATGGTCGCGCCCCATGGGTCGCAGATCCCGCCGCTGGGGCAGACGAGCGCGCCGCTCACGTCGGGGTTGATCTGCGGCTCGCGGCGCTTCATCTCCTCGGCGGAGATAATCTCCACGGGGACGCCACTGGCATCGCCGCGCACCTTGAGTTCCTCCAACGCGGGCAGTTCCTCCTCACCGATAGCGACGACGTAGGCGCCGATGCGCGCGAAGTCGAAGTCCAGCTCCTCGGAGAGTTGCGTCCACATCGGGTTCGCCTTGACGTTCATCTCCGCCTTGAGCGAGCCGGGCACGGCATCGTAGCCGCCGTGGATGAGAGCGGAGTTCGCGGCCGTGGCGCCGGTGCAGACATCGGCGTCCTTCTCGATCCACAGAATATCGAGATCGTAGCGCGCCAGGAAGCGCGCCGTCATCGCGCCGACGATGCCCGCGCCGATGATGATAATATCGTAGTTTTTAGGCATATAGTCCTCCTGAAAAATGATGGGGTGTGAAATAACAAAGCAGCAAAGCGGCAAAACAACAAAACGACAAATCTATCTTGTTCTTGGAACTAAACGATAATGTTCGGTGATATTCAGCGCTTCACGGGTCGTGTGCAGGACGTAGAGTTCGCGTTGGGGATGAGTACGATGTAAGTTAGCGTAGCCTTGTAACGCTTGTTGTGAATCCTCAAAGGACTCGATGACGGCCATATCCTCAATGATACGTTCCGCAGCTTCGGTATGCGCTTCCAACGCCTCGACTAAGAGCCATTGCATCGGATAGTGCGCGCGAATCTCTTCCCATTTCATATCATCACCTCGTTTCGCTGAGTATCATGAACATCGAAAATGAACGATGTTATCGAATAAAGTTCATCGACCATCCCATGACGCCCGCTCCGCATCGACGTAGGCATCAACATCTATATCTTGCCAGATTTCTTTCCCCAGGCCCTTTAGTTCCATAATGCTGTGTTGAGGTTGGGCATTGAGGCGCTCGCGCAAGGCTTGGGCCAGCGCCTCAAGCAAGCGCAACTGCTCGCCGACCTGAAGTTGCTGGCTCAAGGTTAATACATCCTCGTAAGATACGTTGGGAATGGTCATTTTGAACTCCTCTGAAAATAAACAAATCCGCAAATTACAAATCAACAAATAGGGAAATCTCAAAATGTCTACACAATCCGCACCTCTGCGATGAGATTTTCGTTATTGTTGATGAGCCGAAGGCTCATAGTGACTCCTTGGGAGACAACAAGATGGTAATCTTACGTATCAGCATCAAGGCGAAGATAGGAGATAGGCAAAGGTAGGACGGAGAAACCTCATAAATCGGCCCATGCTTCATCCTCTTCCGGTTTATCCCAGTCACGGCGAAGAACGTCCTCAGACGCTAACATCGTCTCGTAGACTTCGGGGTTGGATTCGCGAATGATCCGGCGCCGGTCACGCTCCACGAGATAATTCACGAAATCATAGACGGATTGAAGCTTGTCCGGTGGTAGGTTTTTCAGATTCTCTGTGATGTTGGCAATCTTGGTATCTTCCATCTCTCTTACCTCCTCCTACCTTCACGTGATTCTTGCCTATTCCTCCACCCAATCCAAGGTGCGCTCGACGGCCTTTTTCCAGCCGCGACAGAGTTCCTCGCGGGTGTCGGCGTCCATCTGCGGCTCGAAGGTGCGGTCGATGTCCCAGTTGCGGCGCAGGGCCTCGATGTCCTCCCAGAAGCCGACGGCCAGCCCGGCGGCGTAGGCCGCGCCCAACGCTGTGGTCTCGGTGACGGTTGGGCGGATGACGGGCACGTCCAGCAGGTCGGCCTGGAACTGCATCAGCAGCTCGTTGGCGACCATCCCGCCATCAACTTTGAGCGATTTCAGCTCGACGCCGGAGTCCTTCTCCATCGCCACGAGCACGTCGCGAGTCTGGTAAGCGGTCGATTCCAGCGCCGCGCGGCAGATGTGGTTCTTGTTGATGTAGCGCGTCAGCCCGACGATGACGCCGCGCGCGTCGCTGCGCCAGTAGGGCGCGAAGAGGCCGGAGAAGGCGGGGACGACGTAGATGCCGCCCGCGTCATCCACCTCTTGGGCCAGCGCCTCGATCTGCGGCGCGCGCTCGAAGAAGTCCAAGTTGTCGCGCAGCCATTGCACCAGCGCGCCCGTGATGGCGATGGAGCCTTCCAGCGCGTAGACAGGGGCTTCCTCGCCGAACTGATAGCCCATCGTGGTGAGCAGGCCGCTCTCGGAGGGCACGATCTCCGTGCCGGTGTTGAGCAGCATAAAGCAGCCGGTGCCGTAGGTGTTCTTCGCCTCGCCGGGCGTGAAGCACGTCTGGCCGACCAACGCGGCCTGCTGATCCCCTAAATCGCCGGTGACGGGGATCTCCTCGCCAAAGGCGCCATCCTCGCGGGAGAAGCCGTAGGCGCGTGCGGCGCTGGAAGGGCGAATCTCCGGCAGCATCGAACGCGGAATGCCGAAAATTTCCAGGATCTCGTCATCCCACGTCAACGCCTTGAGATTCATCAACATGGTGCGACTGGCATTCGTCACGTCAGTGATGTGTGCGCCGCCCTTGGGGCCGCCGGTGAGCCACCAGATGACCCACGTATCCGGCGTGCCGAAGAGCGCGTCGCCGGCCTCGGCGGCCTCGCGCACGGCGGGCGCGTTATCCAACAGCCACTTGATTTTGGGGCCGGAGAAGTAGGTCGCCAGCGGCAGGCCCACCTTATCGCGGAAGCGATCCTGGCCCAAGTCGTTCTCGGCGGCCAGCGCGTCGCAGATGCCCTTGGTGCGCGTATCCTGCCAGACGATGGCGTTGTAGAGCGGCCGGCCCGTGTTGCGATCCCAGACGATGGCTGTCTCGCGCTGGTTGGTGATGCCGATGGCGGCGATTTCCCCGCTGGGGATGTTGCCCTGCGTCAGCGCCTGGCGCACGACCTTCTGGGTTTTGTCCCAGATCTCCAGCGGATCGTGCTCGACCCAGCCTGGCCGGGGGTAAATCTGCTCGTGTTCCTCGTAGGCCCAGATCACGGGATGGCCGCTGTGATCGAAGAGAATGCAGCGCGTCCCGGTGGTGCCTTGATCGATTGCAGCGATGTATTTGCTCATCAGAACCTCCAAAGATGTGCTAGGGGGAATTAATTTATGCTCTTGAATTATACTCGTGTGAACTGTTTTGTCTATTTCGGATGGGAGTGAGATTTCAAAAAAGCAGGTCGGATAGCAGAATCGCTAGAAGCGGTCGGCGATAACGCGCTCGTATTCGGGGAAGTAGCGGCTGATCACGGTGAGATCGAAGGATCGCAGGATAGATTCCTTCGGCTCGCGCTCCAGCAGAAAGCGGAAGGACTCTTCCACTAACTTGTTGGGCGGGACGTGGGGCTCGACCAGGCGCTCGTAATCGTCCTCTTTGAGCGTGACCTGATGTTGCGTGCTACTGCGTCCCTCTTTGACGGTCACCTCAAAGGTGTACTCCGGCCCTCCAGATAGGATTTTGACGTTAATCTGTGCCATGGTTCTCTCCTTATTGAACTTGATTGAGCTGAGTTTCTAAAAATCAGACGGCCAATTTGTCAAATAGTATAGGTCAAGTTGTGCGTAGGTCAAAGATAGAAGTTGGAAGTTGGACATTGGCGGTTGTCGGCCCCCCGCCGATGTGAGGAATGCCGTCGCGAGGATTACAAATCACGCTTGCTCTTTCATCCCCAGAAGAGTACAATTTGATTAACGTTGGTATCAATTGCGCCGAGCAAGTTGGCGCAACTTTTCCCCGCTTTTACTTCACGTTGAAAATAAGTGCCAAAAAGGAGTGTGCAATGAAGGATTTTCTCTTCCGTGAACCTTTGCAGGAATTAGATCCAGAACTGGCTGAGTTGATCGGCTACGAGACCGAGCGCCAGCAACGCAAACTGGTGATGGTGCCTTCGGAATCGATCTCGCCGCCGGCCGTACACGAGGCGGTCGGCTCGCCATTCGCCCACATCTACGCGGAGGGTTACCCCAGCGAGCGGACGCGCCAGATGACCGAGGCGGAGATTTTAGATTACGAGGAGATGCTGGGCCACTATCGGCGCTTCAGCGACCCGCGCTACTACAAGGGCGTGGAGTACGCCGACGTGCTGGAAGCGCTGGCCCGCCGCCGCACGGCCCAGGTCTTCGCCAACGGTCTCTCCCCCGAGGAGATTTACGTCAATGTGCAGGCGCTCTCCGGCGCGCCGGCCAACACCGCCGTCCAGTACGCGCTGATGGATCCCGGCGACACGATGATGAGCCTCTCGCTCTACGTCGGCGGGCACCTGAGCCACGGCAGCAAGGTGGCCTACTCCGGCAAGACCTACGACGTCGCCCATTACGGCGTCGATCCCCAGACCGAGAAGCTCGACTACGACGCGATTCGCGAGCAGGCGTTGGAGGTCAAGCCCAAGCTGATCATCGCCGGCTACACCTCTTATCCGCTCAAGATCGATTGGCAAAAATTCCGCGAGATCGCCGATGAGGTGGGCGCTTATCTGCTGGCCGATATCGCTCACATCGCCGGGATGGTCGCCGCTGGCGTCTGCGACAACCCGGTGGGCATCGCCGATGTGGTGACCTTCACCACGCACAAATCGATGAATGGCCCGCGCGGCGCGGTGATCATCACGCACGGTATGGGATTGCGCCGCAAATTCGACCGGGGCGTCTTCCCCGGCTTGCAGGGCGGGCCGCACATGAACACCATCGCGGGCATCGCGGTGGCGATGAAGGTGGCCCAGACCGAGGATTTCAAGCAGCTCCAGCAGCAGACGGTGGCGAACGCCCGCGCGCTGGCCCATGGCTTAGAAGACGAGGGCATCCGCGTGGCCTACGGCGGCACCGATAGCCACATGGTCTTGATGGACTGCAAGGGCATCACCGGCCCCGACGGCACGCCGCTGATGGGCGATCCCGCCGCGAATCTCTTGGACATTGCCGGCATCGTGGCGAATCGCAACACCATCCCCGGCGATACGACCGCCGCCTACCCCTCCGGCGTGCGCTTCGGCACCCCGTGGGTCACCCAGCGTGGCCTCAAGGAAGCAGAGATGACGCAGGTGGCCGGCGCTATCGCTCGCCTGATGCGCGCGATGCAGCCCTACGAATTGCCCAAGCGGCGCGGCCACGACTACCGCGCGCGCGTCGATTTCGATGTACTGGAGGAAGTCAAGCTGGAGATGGCGGAGCTGGCGGAGCAGGCCGGCGTCCCTGAGCCAGTTGAAGATAAGACCGGCTATCCGCACTTCTACTACCTCGACGATGAGCTGAAAGGCGATGCGGCCTACGAGCGCCTCGAATTGGTCGGCGATCTGGCCAAGGTTTTCGTGGAATGGCTGACGCCCTCCAACACGGCGGATATGGCGCCCGATGAGGCGCGCAGCGTCACGCTGCTGGAGGCGAACGGTGAGGTGCTGGCCGCCGCGCTGTTGACGCATTTGGATGACACCCGCTATTACCTGGACGTTCCCCGCGACGACGCCGCGCGCGTGATGACCTGGCTGCGCGCCTTAGCCGATGGGTTCGTCGCCACGGACGATGTCTACGGGCGGGAGATGTCCTTAGACGCGGTGCGCGATCTGGGCGCATCGCCGGAACCGGAGATCGAAGTCAAGACAGAGACCGGGCCGTTCGAAAAGCCCTACTTCATCGGGGCGTGGTCGCACAAGGAGCCGGCGGGCGATCCGCTGCCGAAGTTCACCTGGTCGCCGCCGGAGGATGCGCCGCTGCGGAAGACGCGCCTCAACGCTGCCCACCGCGATCTGGGCGCCAAGATGGTGCCCTTCGGCGGCTGGGATATGCCGGTCTGGTACACCTCGAATCTGGAGGAGCACCGGGCCGTGCGCCAGGCGGCCGGTCTCTTCGATGTGAGCCACATGGGCTGCTGGGACATTCGGGGCGCGGAGGCGGCGTCGTTCCTGAATATGATCCTGGTCAACAGCATCACGACCTTGGATGTGGGGGAATCGCAGTACACGGCGTTCTTCGATGTGGATGGCATCCCCTTGGATGACCTGCTGGCCTACAAATTGGGCGAGGAGTACTATCTGCTGGTCGTCAACGCCGCGAACAACGACAAGGATTGGGCCTGGGCCAACGCCGTCCTCAACGGCGAGGTGATGATCGATCCTGAGCGCCCGTGGGTCAAATTCCAGGGCGATGATGTCGAGCTGCGCGATCTGCGCGATCCGGCGGCCGGCGAGGCGATGCGTCACGAGCTGGCGCTTCAAGGCGCCAAATCCAAGGAGATCTTGCTGGCGTTGGGCGGCGAGGTCGAGGATCTGGAGAAGGTCAAGGCGCTGCCCTGGTCGGGCATCACGCAAGTGACCTTGGGCGGATTCGACATCATCGTGAGCCGCACCGGCTACACCGGCGAGCGCATCGCCTACGAGCTGTTTGTCCACCCTGACCGCTTAGTCGAGTTCTGGAATGTGCTGTTGCGCGTCGGCGAGCCGATGGGGGTGAAGCCTTGCGGTCTGGCCGCGCGGGATAGCCTCCGTCTGGAAGCCGGGCTGCCGCTCTACGGCCACGAGATGGCCGGCCCGCTCAATTTGACGATGGCCGACGCGGGCTTTGGAGGCTACGTCAAGATCTACAAGCCGTTCTTCGTGGGCCGCGAGGCCTTCATCGAGCGCGAGGCCAAACGAAAGGCCGAGGTGGTGCGCTTTGGCGTCTCGGAGAGGGGTGTGCCGATGCCGCAGCCGATGGATCCCGTGGTAGATGAGCGGGGCAAGGTGATCGGCCACGTGACCAGTTGCGCGTTAGATACCGAGGGCACCTTGGTGGGGCAGGCCTACGTCAAGGAGCAGTACCAACAGCCGGGCACGGCGCTCTGGGTGCTGGTCACGCCGCGCCGCGAGCCGAAATCCCGCGCCGATTTGGAGATGGGAGATCGCACGCAGTTGCCCGTCCAAGTCGAGGTCTTGCGCCGGTTCCCCAGATTATAGCATCTTCCTTGCGAAGGTTGCGCAAGAGCCTGTAACTCCAAAACATGATGGCACAACAGACAACCCTTGGAAAGATTGGGCTGATTAACCTTCGCAAGGGTAAAAAACTCAGCCCCCGCCGATGCATCGGCGGGGGCTGTTTATGTCACAATTTTTGGGATGGTTCAGAAAATAGATTGACAATTTCTCGCATTCGCCGGGCATCCGGGCAGTAAACTACCCGTCTGAAAGCTCAAGTCGGCTGAAGGCCGACTCAAAGTCGGGAATCATCACCCATTTAGTCGGCTTCGAGCCGACTTCAGCTTCTAGCCCGCGATTTATCTGCGGGCGGCGGACTTGCGCAGTTGCCCGTCCAAGTCGAGGTCTTGCGCCGATTCCCCAGATTATAGCATCTTCCTTGCGAAGGTTGCGCAAGAGCCTGTAACTCCAAAACATGATGGCACAACAGACAACCCTTGGAAAGATTGGGCTGATTAACCTTCGCAAGGGTAAAAAACTCAGCCCCCGCCGATGCTTCCGGCGGGGGCTTTTTATATCAATTGCTCTTCCCGAACCCTTGCGAAGGTTCCAAGGCAGCCTTCAGGTCAGATCCCTTCTGGTCTGTTGGAGAGGACGCTGTAAAAGCATACTCCCGTAACCTTCGCAAGGGTGAATCTTCCCTCGCACTTTACAACTCCGCGCGATCAATCGTGGGGAGGGTGAAGAAGAACGCGACGCCCTCCTCCAGATTTTCCGCCCAGACTTTGCCGCCGTGCGCCTCCACCGCGAGCCGACAGAAGGCTAATCCCAGGCCGTAGCCGCGCTTCTCGGAGGAGCCGGGCGAGAATTTCTGGAAGAGCCGCGAGTAGGTCTCCGTCGCGATGGGCGGGCCGTTATTGAAGATCATCACCTCGATCCATGGCCCCTTCTCGCGCGCGGTGATGCGAATGCATCCCTCCTGCTCAGGGATAAATTTGAGGGCATTGTTGAGGATATTCTCGAAAATGCGCACGATGACCGCCGCATCTCCCCAGAGAGGCGCTAACATCGGTGGGATGTCCACCTCTACCTTGAGACGGCTCTGATTGGGGAAGGTGAATCTCGTGAGCAGGTGGCGGACGTGCTCGGATAGAATCAGGGCGTCATATCGCAACTCGAAACGATCCGCCTCCAACTTGCCGATCTCCAAAATCTGGTTGACCAGATTTAACAGCCGTTCCGTGTTGCCGGTCGCGATTTCGATCACTTCATCGCCCGAATCGCGCATCTTGGGATCGCGGAGGCATTCGAGTGCGTTCTTGAGCACCGAGAGCGGATTCCGCATATCGTGGACGAGCATATGCAGAATATCATCGCGCATCCGCTCCAGCGCTTGCTGCTCCGTCACATCGCGAAGGACGAAGAGCGCGCCCTGGCACTGCTCACGCTCCGTATTGACGGCCCAATGCTGCAACTTGAGCATCCGATTCTGCTGGGTTTTGAAGTTCAGCGGCGCTTCGGAGGGCATGTTCCAGATGTTGCGCGTGAGATCTACCATATAGTCGGCCAGCCCGCGCGAGGTGTGGCGCAACGCCGCGATCAATTCCGGCAGCGAATGTCCCTTCCAATCCGCATAGATATGCCCAATTGCGAGCATCCGCTGCGCCTGGCTGTTGATGTACCGGATGCTAAGATCGTCTCCAACCAGAAAGAGGCCATCGGCGGAGGATTCCAAAATCGCCTGCATCTGAATTTCGCTCTCGTGGCTGGTCTCGTAGAGCTGCGCGCGCGATAGGGCCGCCGACGCCTGCTGGATGATGGCGCTGGTCAAGATCAACTCGTGGCTCTTTAGCGAACGGAACTCATTGAGCAATGCCCCCACAACGCCGAACGCTTCCTGATTGGGTAAGGAGAGCGGGAAATAAACCATCTCCTCAGCGCCGAGGGTCTTGATTTCCGCCACTAGCTCCGGCCCCGACGCGGGATATTGCCCCATCCGCACCACTTGCCGGTCTTGCCAGCAAGCATCAAGCAGAGCGGATTCGCCTGTCCAGGGTTGGCCCGCATGCCAGCGCGCGCGCAACTGCGCAGAGGCCGTCGGGGGCGCGTAGACGCGCGCGCGGCGCCATCCCCCATCGTAGCGATAGAAGCTGGCGGCCAGCACCCCCTCCACCACATCGGTGAGCATGCGCAGCAGAATAAAGATGATGTTCGGCGTGCTCACCTGCGAGACAAACGCGGCGCTCATCTGATAGAGGTAGTGCAAGGTCTCGACCTGGTTGTGCATCTGGGAGGTGAGTTGCCCCCGCTGCACCGTGACGGCCAATTGATAGGTGATCGTGCGCAGAAATTGGCTCGTCATCGGCGTGAGGGTGTAGCAGTGCCACGCTCGCAGGCTCATCACGCCCACGGGCTGATCGTTCGCGATGAGGGGGAGGCAAACATGGGCATGATCCTGCTCTAAATCTACGGCGCAGGTGCGATGGACACGTACTTCGCGCGCAGCAAACGCCTCCCCGATCAGGCCCTCGCCGCTCTTTACCCTTGTGGGGGGCTCGATTTTCTCCGGTGACGTTTGGGTCTCGTGATGCGCGTGCAACATCAAGCATTGCTCCCGCTCCTCCCAGAGGTAGATGCAGCCCGTGTCCATCTCGGCGATAAGCAGCGCCTGCTCCAGCCCCACATCGAGGATCTCCGCCAGGGTGGGCATCTCATTGAATGTGGACATCATTGTGTTGAGGCGCTCCAGGTTGCGCTGCCGCTGTTGCGATTCTTTAAAGCGTAGGGTGCGATCTATATTGGCGCCCAGCGCGCGTCCGAGGCTGGTTAAGAAGGTTTCCTGCGCTGCGTCTTGAGCCGTCGCGTCCTGAAGCGCGGTATTCTGCTTGTGTTCTCCAGGGCCGCTTGCCTCGCATTCCACATAGAGATAGCCGATGACGCTGTCCTCAATAGCGAGCGTCACACGATGATAAACCCGGTTCTCAGACCGCGCCGCCGCCGAGTTCGCGCGGACGGCGCTCTGGTGGTGGGGATCGGCATCTGGCAGGAGCTTATCAACTTCGGATGAGAGGGCGCGAGCCTCGGCTATGGGGAGCGCCGCAGTGATATATGTCGCGCGTGTCTCGCCGCCATTGATATTCAATAACTTGATCCAGGCGGCTGGGGCGCTCAGATGCTCCTTGATAAGTTCCACAGCGCGCTGTATAGCGCCGTGAAAATCGACCGCCATCGTCAGCAAGCTGGAGATGGTGGCAAGCAGCGCCATATCAACGGCGCGAAGCCGCCCCTGTTGGTAGCGATGCCCCGTCTGTAAGATCGCGCCGGCATAAGCCGCAAAGCGGCGTAGTGATGCGATGTGATGCCGCTCGAACACGGCGGGAACGCTATCTTTCACGCTGATGAAGCCCAGCACCTTATTCTCAGCGTCCTCATCATCCAAAATAGGCACAGCCATGTAGGAGCGATAACCGGGGGAGGCTTTGCCCTTCGACCAGGCGGGATGTTGGAGGGTGTCATTTACGACGAGTGGCTCACGTTTACGTTGCGGCGCCGTCGCCAGCGATGTTAAGAGTTGGCGTTCCCCTGGATGCAAAGCGCTGGCGGCTTCGTCCGTCGGCGGGGCGGTCGGCGGCGGCGAACCGAGGCGCCCCACGACCTGCATCTCGCCATCTTGAAGTAAGATGACATCACTGGCGTCATTGGGGATTACCTGCGTCAGTTGCGTCAGGAGATGCGTGAACTGTTCCGCGTACAACCACTCGCGCTTAGGCTGTTCCAAGAAAATAGACCTCCCGAAAACGGGTTGTTTTCTGAGGAAAGAGGCCCAGGGTGGGGAGGTTTTCAATCCTGGAACTACCTTGGGCGCGCCGATATCCTGCGCGCTGATCGTCGCGGTCTGGTTGTGCTTCAGCGCCGCGCTGTGGATCACAGGCGTCAACAGGGCCAGCACGCGCGCCAAGGCCTCGCGCCTGGTCGGATCGGGGACTTGATCGAGAGCGACGCGCGCAAAGGGGGGAGCGGGGGCGGGCGGCATCTGGTAGCTCCACGCGGATTCCCAGCTTGTCTCATCATCGGCGGGGAACGTGAGGCGCGTGAGCGGCGCTGCGGTCTCATCTAACAAGGTTAAAGTCGCGCGCGACGCGGCTGCCGCCTCCGCAATGAGGGGCAAAGCCCGCGCGAGTATCTTATGCCAGGGCAACGTCGCGCTCGCCTGGCATAGTTCCGCAACTTGCTCGATCAGGGTCAAATATTCCTCCTATCCTTAATGATACCATATGATACCATATGATACCATAGAAGCGCCGTACCTATTTAGTCTATGGGCGGAGTCAGACGCAAAAGTGCATTGCGCCTCGCGACAGGAGGGGGGAATTTAATCGACAGGAGCTTCCTCAGAGATGATAGCGCTCAACGCTTCAACGAAGGCGTTGAAGCCCGCCACGTAGCTGTTTAGATAATCCTGCGTCAGCAGCGTGGCGACTTGGGATTCTCCCAGCGTGAGCAATTGCGCGACAAAGGGGCGGAAGTCGCGCAGGCTGATGTGCATCTGCCCGTGATGGTCGGTCAGGATGCCCCAAACCAACTCCTTCGTGGCGCCATCATCCTTCGCGCTGATGAAGCGGCGCAGGGAGCTGCCGGGCGCGACGCGCCCCACGTTGGAGAAGACCTCGTTGCCTTTGATTACCTCGTTGAGCGCGTCGATGTGCTGGGGGATCTGATCCAGCAGGCTCTGCATCTGCGGGGGAAGATGGCCCAGCAGACGGAGCGTCGCGGTGTTGAAGCTCTCGCCGCGCATCGTCACCGCCTTCAGCGCGTCCAGATATTCGCCGAAGGTCTTGAGGTAGGCCAACAACTCGCGCCGCTCTTGATCGAATGGCTTCCACGCCTCGCGATCCTCGCATTGGCGATAGATCTCGTAGCGCTTCTGGGTCGTCGTGAACAGGGGCGCAATATCCGGCAGGGGATTGCGGTAGGTGGTGGGGAAGAGGCGCTCGCGCGGCGCGATGTGGCCGGCGTCCATCGGGATGAGTAGCGCGGGATTGGTCTCGCGGTAGCGGGCCAGCGTCTCGTCGACGGCCTGATGCGCCCGGTGGTACCCATCCGCCGTGAGCCGATAGCGCATCTCCTCCATCACGCTCTGGACGCGCTCCGAAAGCTCGTAATTCTCCGCGTGCAACGAGCGATAGAGCAGCAACAGATCGTTGATCGTGAGGCGCACGCCGCGCTGCTGCAACCGCTTCCGCAGACGCGAAAGCCGCCCCATATCCACGCCATTCGATTCCGCCATCGTTTCCCCTGCCAAGCGATGCTTCTTCGCCAGCGCCTCGAACGCCTCAGAGCTTTCCAGCTTCAGCCCGGAGAGCGGTAGGGGCGATGCCGGCGTCGCTCGCTTGCTCATATCGCGGTAAGTGTGGGTGGCGTCATCGGTCATAATCTCTGCCACCGCCATGCCCCATAGGCCGTCGAAGAAGATGTGCGACTGATCGAAGACGGTGCTCCGCCGCGTGCGAAAAAGCGTCAGCGCGTGATCGCCGACGCCGCGATGATCCTGCCGGATGACGGCTAAAGGCTGTTCGACAGGCTGTTCGTCCCAATTGATCATGATCGGCGCGCGGCGCAGCAACGTCAGTTCAACTTGCGTGGGTCGCGGCAATTTCTCGCGGAGCTGTGTTTGCGCCTTACGTTCACTTCCGGCTAACTGCATATCAACCCGCGAGGGGCGATGCTTGTTTTTTCGGTCAAAAATGGCCGCGATCCAGCCTCGAATGTCCTCCGGCGGAGGCGGGCGGAGATGGCCCAATGGCCGCTGGGTATCCGCATAGCGCACGCGCCCGCCCCGGTCGACAATCAACGCGGTTCCATGGGCGTCGCACAGCCCCGTCTTGCCGTGAGAAAAAAGTGGGACGGGCGGCGCATCCTCGTGCGGCGGATAGCAGAGGGGGCTGCCCTCCGAGTTGCGCCGGCAGATGGGCAGCAGTGTGGTGCGCCCCTTCCAGATGAATCCCACACACGCGCGCCAAATCTGAATGGGCGTTTTCTCTTCCTGATAGGTGGTGGGCGTGAGGGCGTTCAGGATCGTCATCTGCGCCAGGTAGGCGGTCAGGCGCTCCTGACGCTCGGCGGCATAGTGGGCTGTGATACGATCTTGCACCTCGTCGGGGAGCGCTTGTAGGCGATCCTGGAGGAAGATCTGGAAGGTCTCCACCCGATGGCGCAGATAATCGGGGCGCTTGGGCGGCCGGTGATAGGGCAACGCGCGCTGCCAATCGCGGATCAGGCTATCGAATAGCGGCGCATCCTCCAATCCGGCCTCTCGCGCCTCGGCCAGCACGATGCGCAACATCACCCGCTCGCGCCAATCGGTCGCCAGCAGATCGTCGTACTGGTAGATCAGGTCAATCGCCGCGCTGACCCACGCCGCCGCCTCGACGATCTCGTCGCGCGGTTCGGGGATCGCTTGCTGAAAGCCGATGGTCTCGTTGGCGTGGCGCGCCGTGTCCTCGCGCAGGCCGAACTGGAGGTAGAATTGCCACGTCCCCTGAGGGAAGGCGCTCTCAAGATCTTTCCCCGCCAACTTGAGGAGATTTTGATAGGCGTGGAGGATGGCCGCCGGCCCGACGAAGAAGGCGCCATAGAGGCTCCGGGGCAGCAATTCGACGCCGCGCATCAGCGTGCTCAAGTCCTTGCGCACGCGCTCTGGGTTGAGCTTGCGCCCTTTGAGTTGCGTCAAACCATTTAAGACGAAGGCCGGCAGATTGCCGGCGGGCAAGATCCGCGCCACCTCGCGCTGAAGCTCGTGGATTTCGGGAAGTGTAAGGCGGGTAAGACGCTGGAGCGTCTGCTCGTCAATTTTGCTCAAAGAGGCCAGCGTCGTCTGCCGGGCCTGCGAGAGCGTGGTCATCTTGTCTGGTGATGGCTTGGGCACGGGCATGGTTCTCCCCTTTCCAGATCAGTTATTGGCAGAGGTCACATCATCACGGCGTCATTCTCTGTTCTTTTTAGCATTTACAGGAAAACAAACCTCCCGGTAGAGACGCAAGATTTTGCGTCTCTACAAAAAACATGGGTGTTTTTGGAAGGTTTTAATTTCTAGAATCCCCTTACGAGGTTAATCTTGCAGCGTCGCAGCGTCGTCGATGATTACCTTGCCGGCCACGACCTCATCCACAGAGTGAATCGCGCCGCCCAACTCTTCGATCATCGTCTGCACCTCGAGATAGGGAACATCGTCGCCCTCGATGGTGATCTTGGCATTTTCGACCTTGCGATCCATCTCATAGATGCTGATGTTGACTGCGCCTACTCCCGCGATCGCGCTGAGGATCTTGGCCACTTCCACAATGGATGGTTCGTGAGGTTTGAGGGTATCCAACACCAATCTTCGGACTTTGCCCATTTTCTTCTTATCTCCTTGATTTTTAATATTTTTGGATGTTAACGGCAGTTCCTCCGAAAATAGTCCTTGCAGAGTCGCCCGCAATTTATAGGGCTATTTTCGTTGGCGTGAAAAACAGCGAGTTTATGGTAACCGCTCGCCGTTGACGGCGCAGCGGAATCCCAGATTCGGACCTTTGGCGGGTCGATCCGTCGTCCCTGCCGGCGCGCCGACCTCGCGGTAAGTGGTGCGCAGTTGTGTGGTGAAGTTGGTGATGGAATCGTAGGCGCCGCCTCGGAAGACTTTGTAGCGCCCGCTTTCTGGCCCGGTGGGATTGCGAGGGAACGTCTCCTGCTGATAGTAATCGCGATCGTACCAATCGGCTACCCACTCCCAGACATTGCCGGCGAGATCCAGCGCGCCGTAGGGACTGGCGCCTTCGGGATAGCCGCCGACCGGCGCGGTCGTGCTGCCCAGATGCACGCGTGCCCGGTCTAACTCGTCGCCCCAGGGATAGCGGCGCTTTGTCTGAGTCTCGATATCCCAAGAGGCCGCGAATTCCCATTGCGCCTCCGTGGGGAGGCCCGCGTCCCAGCCCGTCGCCTCAGCGATCCACGCGCAGTAAGCGACGGCCTCATCCCAACTGATAAGCGTCATCGGGTGGTCAGCCCGGGCGGGATTGTCGTACTGGGTGCGGGTGTACGGCGCCTCGCACGCCCCGGCCGCGACGCACAGCTTGTACTGATCGATGGCGACCTCCGTCTCGTCGATCCAGAAGGGGTCTAAGATGACGGCGTGCTGCGGCGTCTCATCTCGATGGGCCTCGTCGTCGTCCTCCGGCGCGCCCATCAGAAACTCGCCGCCGGGGATGTAGCGGATCACCATGCCATCGATGGTGCGCGTCAATGCCTGGCCGGGGGCTAAGGTGGGGGTCGGCGTGGGGGAGGGGGTCTCCGTCGGTGTTGGTGTGGGCGAAGGAGTGGGGGAGGGTGTGGGCGTCGCTGTGGGCGCGGCGAGCGCAGCGGCGGTGGGTGTAGGCGAAGGCGTCGCCGTCTCCGTTGCGGGGATCGATGTGGCGGTAGCGGTCGGCGCCACCGTCGGCGTCGCTGTGGGCGTCTCCGTGGGCGCAGCTAACGCGCCGATGAGGGGAAGTGAGCCATCGCCTAACAAAGCATAGCCTCCGGCGAGAAGGCCCAGGATCGCCACCCCGAGCACGGCCCACATCCAAGGACGGCGTCCGAAGCTCGCGAGGCCGCTCACCACAGCGCCTTGCTCGTCGCCGGGCGGCGGTGGCGTTACGCCCGCGGCCCCTGCTGGGGGTTGATCGCGCCAGGCGCGGCGCAGCGCGTCAATCATCTCCCTGGCCGTGGCATAGCGGCGTTCTGGTTCTTTCGCTAACGCGCGCATGATGACATCCTCGACAGCCTGGGGTAACGCCGGATTATACTCGCGCGGCGGCGTCACCTCCTCGTTGATGTGCATCAACGCCAGGCTGATCGCCGTATCCGCCTCGAAGAGCAAGCGACCGGTGACCATCTCGTAGAGGATGCCGCCGAGGGCGTAAATATCCGATTGGGGCACGGCGGCGCGCGAATCCATCGCTTGCTCCGGCGCGATGTACTCCGGCGTGCCAAAGGTGTGGCCTTGGGTGACCTGGCTGACGCGATTTTGGAGCATCACCAGGCCGAAGTCGCTGAGGATCGCTTGCCCTTCGGAGGTGACCAGAATATTGCCCGGTTTGACATCGCGATGGATGATGCCTTTGCTATGCGCATAATCGAGGGCGTCGGCGACTTGGGACAATAGGGGGAGGATTTCATCTTTGGAGAAGATCTGGCCTTTCTCGAAGCGCTCGTCCATCATCTGGCGCAGATCGTGGCCTGCGATGTACTCCATCACCAGATAGTGGCCGCCCTCAAAAACGCCAAAGTCGTGCACCTGGACGATGTTGGGGTGTCGCAACGCAGCGACAGCCTGCGCTTCCCGTTGAAAGCGCTCGGTGAGCGAGGCATTCGTCTGTAAAGAGCGCCCTAGGAGCTTGATCGCCACCATCCGCCGGAGAGCCGGTTGATGTCCTTTGTAAACCTCGGCCATGCCCCCTTGACCGATCTTTTCTAAAATTTCAAAGGATCCTATTTTGCGCCCTGTTAAGGTATCATCCATGGCGTTTTATAGTATGGGTATCGTAATCGTCCAATGCAGAGGGAAGCCAAGTGTAAGGGCGAATGGTAATTCGTGAGACCTTCACAATTCAGCGTGGCTCTTCAGGAATTCACCGGGCGTCATCATGCTATTCTCGCCCGCAACCTGGTAACGACGTGAAATAGGTCGGTGATCCCCAAACACGCAATTCTGGCTTACTTTTAGGCCTGCTGAGGGTTGCCCGGAAAAATCCAAAAGACCCTTCATCGTCTGATAATCGTATTGTGAAGAAATTGCCCATCATCCATTGTGAAAACGAGTATAGCGTGTTTTGCGGTTTAGTCAATAAATACCAAGGAAGCGTTCAACGGGCCAGGCTTCTACTTTCTATCTACTTTCCATCTACTTTCCAT
>CAZCAI010000043.1:0-5237 GCA_964496595.1 uncultured Anaerolineales bacterium | reverse complement strand
ATCTACTTTCCATCTACTTTCCATAAGTTCGTTGGCAATTCCAGATACTTGTGCTACAGTTATGGTAGGTTCCACCGCCAACCGTTGTACGACTGAGCGTAAATAATGCACTTCGTTGTTAAATCTGGTAGCCCATTTAAAAGGAAAAAACCATGCAAATCGTGACAGATAGCGGCACCGATGTCAAAATTAACTTAACACCAGAAGAGATGGCCGATTTAAACATTCACATTGTTCCCCTCGTGGTTACGCTAGATGGCGCGTCGTATCGCGAGGATATAGATATTCAGGCCCGCGATTTTTACCCCTTGCTGGAGGCCAGCGATAACCTACCGACCACCTCGCAGCCCTCGGCGGGCGATTTTGCGGAGGTATATCGCCGGTTGGCCGCCACCGACCCGGATATTCTCTCGATTCACATGACCTCCGGCCTGAGCGGCACCTTCAACTCCGCCTTAGCAGCAGCGGAAATGGTCCCGGAGGCCAACGTCACCCATGTCGATACGAAAACTCTTTCGACGGCAGCGGGCTGGCAGGTGATAGCGGCGGCGCGAGCAGCGCAAGCCGGGTGGCCCGTGGAGGAAATTCTGGCGTTGACGGCGCGCATCAGTGAGGCCAGTGAGAGCGCGTACACGCTCGACGAGCTGAAGTACCTGATCCACGGCGGACGCATCAGCCACATGAAAGGGCTGATCGCCTCGATCCTCAACCTCAAACCGATGATCGGCGTTGAGAAGGTCAACGGCACCTACATCCAACTGGGGCAAGCGCGCACGTTCAAACGCGCCCTCAAGGAGTTGGTCAATATCATGACCCAACAACACGCGCCGGGCAGCGCGTTGCGCGTCCAGGTGCTGCACTCGCAAAACCCGGAGGGCGCTGCGATGCTGCGCGAGTTCGTAAATCAACGCTTCGATTGCACCTGGCTGCCCAGCGGGCCGATGTCCCTGGTGCTGGGCGCGCACACCGGCCCCAGCATGGTCGGCGTGGCCTACGCATCTATGGCAGCGTTTGCGGATGTGCCCTGAAGGCTTCTCGACGGTAAAAGCCCATAGACAGCCATTGGGTTCAGGGTCTCTTGGATTTTGCCGGACATCCCCCTAAGCGGCCCTAAAAGCGGCGCAGACGGACGGGTTTGTGGGGATCACAGACCTTTTTTACGTCGCTACCAGGTTGCGGATGGGGATAATACAATTGCACCCGGTGAATTCCTGAAGAGCCGAGATTCATAAGAACGGCAACTATGATGAGGAGAGAGTAATGACTGTGTCGCTACACATTCCAGATACGATCGTCCAGGCCATTCGCTTGCCAGAAGATCAGGTAGGAACTGAGTTGCACAAAGAATTGGCTATTGCTTTGTACGAGCGAGGGTATCTTGCCTTCGGCAAAGCCAGAGAATTAGCCGGGATGGGAAAATACGAATTTGGACAATTATTGGGCGCACGAGCCATTCCCCGACACTACGGCGAAGAAGAGCTAATAGATGATATTGCCTATGCCGACCGTAAGTAACACCTCCCCACTGTTGAATTTGGCGATCATCGGACTTCTTGATCTCGTGAATGAGCAATTTGGCGAGGTTCTTATCCCAGAAGCCGTTGTGAAGGAACTCCGAATGGACGAAGCCCTACCCGGCACAGTTGCTCTTCGTCAAGCTATGACTGAAGGTTGGTTAAAGATGCAAGCAGTTAAAGATCACTCCCTCGTGCGGATTTTACAGAGGAACTTGGATGGTGGAGAGTCCGAAGCTATTGCCTTGGCCATGCAGACCGAGGCTGCCTGGCTATTACTCGATGAGCGGGATGGTCGTCTGACAGCTAAGTCGTTGGGAGTGCAAGTCACGGGTGTATTGGGAATCTTGCTGCGTGCCAAACGCCAAGGACACATCTTGTCTTTACGAGACACACTAGAGAAACTACAAGATCAGGCTGGTTTCTACATTGCACCAGCTTTGTTGAAAGAGTTACTGCGTTCCGAGGGAGAATCATAGAAATCTAGGCTCTAACAACCCAACCCGCTGAACAACAAAACTCTAAAAATCAAGGGGGGGATGTGACAACCATCATAATGATCACTTTGACAATCGTCCAAAGTCACGTTAAGCTAAAATCAGTTAGCTGGTCCGATTCATAATCCACACACAGTCCATTTTTAAGGAGGGTATAAGGAGGGTATTATGAGTTACGAAGAGAATCAGGGTATCCCAGATCCATTCTCGGAGCCGGAGCCGGAGCCGGAATCCGCATCAGAGCCAGAAACAACGCCGGAGCCGACGCCATCATCACCGCCGCCCTCACCTCCCCTCTCCCCTGCCGCTGAGGCCTCGAGCGGTGATGGCTTCCTCTCCAACATTGATCGGCGGACGTGGATCATCATCGGGATCGTGGCAGCGATTCTGCTGGTGCTCTGCTGCTGTTGCGGCGCGATTGGCGTCTTCCTCTACAACAACGGCGATCAGATCATCTATGAAATGGAACATATGGGGATGATTTTGTCGCTGTTTGTCTGAGATTCACCGCAACGTACATCATTGTACACGTCCTCCGGTTGATGCCGGGGGACTTTTTTTGTTATCTCAACCCTTGCGAAGGTTGCTTCATGTCGGAATCAAAACGGCCACCGTCACATTGTCAGGCCTTTTAGTGAGTACATCCAACCCCAACCTTCGCAAGGGTTTGGTGTATAATGAAGAACGTGGATATTCCAGAGAAAGTACAACAGAAATTAGAGATCGCGCCGAAGTTGCCCGGCGTCTACTTGATGCACAACGCTAAGGGCCAGGTGATCTACGTCGGGAAGGCGATCAACCTGGCAAACCGCGTGCGCTCCTACTTCCACGCCTCCGCGCAGGAGCACCCCAAGACGCGCCGCCTGGTCGCGCACATCGATGACATCGAATGGATCATCACCGATTCGGAGGTCGAGGCGCTGATCTTAGAGGCGAATCTCATCAAGGAGTATCGCCCCCGGTACAACGTGCGCCTCAAGGACGACAAACGCTATCCCTATCTCCAGGTGACCGGCGAGGATTTCCCGCGCGTGCGCATCACGCGGCGGATGGAGCGCGATGGCAGCCGGTACTTCGGGCCGTACACCTCCACCCGCGCCCTGCGCGAGACGTTGGATCTGCTGCGCAAGCTCTTCCCCTATCGCACCTGCAACCGCACCATCACGGGGCAGGATCGTCGCGCGTGCCTCTATTACGACCTCAAGCTCTGCCTCGGCCCGTGCATCGGCGCGGTGGATCGCGCGGAGTACCAGGCGATGATCGCGCAGCTCTACCGTTTTATGGAGGGCGAGACCGAGGCCGTCCAGGAGGATCTGCGCTGCCAGATCGATGACGCCTCCGAGAAGCTCCAGTTCGAGCGCGCGGCCCATCTGCGAGATCGCTACGTCGCACTCCAGAAGGTGATGAAGAAGCAGAAGATCATCACCACGGCGGCCACCAATCAGGATGTGATCGCGGTGGCGCGGGATGAGGAGAACGCCTGCGTGGAGATCTTCTTCGTGCGCGGCGGCAAGCTGCTGGGCCGCGAGTACTTCATCTTGGAGGGCACGGCCTACGCCGACGAAGAAGAGATGATGCAGGCGTTCTTGCAGCAATTCTACGCGAACGCGGCCCAGGTCCCGCCGGAGATCCTGCTGCCCGCGCAGATCGCCGAAGCCGCCGTCCTGCAGGATTGGCTCCGCACCCGGCGCGGCGACGTGGTCTACCTCAAGGTGCCGCACGAGAATAACGATGACGCTCAGGACGAGTCGAACAGAGCGCTGTTGGATTTGGCGGCGACGAACGCGGCGGAGACGCTGCGCACGCTCAAGGCGCAGTGGGAGATGGACAAACATCGCAAGGAGAGCGCGCTCAACGGCCTGCAAGAGGCGCTCGACCTGCCCCAGCCGCCCGTGCGGATCGAGTGCTACGACATCTCGACCACGCAGGGCGTCGAGGTGGTGGCGAGCATGGTCGTCTTCGAGCACGGCGTGCCGAAGAAGAGCCACTATCGCCGCTTCAAGATTCGCACCGTGCAGGGCCAGGACGATTTCGCCAGCATGCGCGAGGTGCTCACGCGCCGCTTCGAGCGCTGGCGGCGCATCACGGGCGGCGAGCTGAAGGGCGTGCGCGGCAATCGCGCGTGGGCCAAGCTGCCCAATCTGCTGGTAGTCGATGGCGGCAAGGGCCAGTTGAGCGTCGCGACGGAGGTGCTGGCGCGCTTCGATTTGACGGAGCGCGTGCCGGCCATCGGGCTGGCGAAGCGCCACGAGGAGATCTTTGTGCCCGAACGCCGGCGCCCCATCCGGCTGGACCCGGCGGCGCCCGCGATCCTGCTGCTGCGCCGCATCCGCGACGAGGCGCACCGCTTCGCCATCACCTACCACCGCCAGCGCCGGCGCCAGCGCGGCCTCGCCTCGCAGCTCGAGACCATCCCCGGCATCGGGCCGGTCAAGCGCCGCCGCCTGCTCAAGCACTTCGGCTCCCTGGATGCGATCCAGAAGGCCAGCGCGGAGGAGTTGACGGAGGTGGAGGGCATCTCCGAGGTGCTCGCGGCGGAGATTCGGACCTACTTCGGCGCGCAGGCGGAGGCGAAGGGGGAGTAGAGGAGAAGTGGAAAAACATCGTGAAAACGCCGGAGAGGGATTTTGTAAGGACGAATATCGGCATAACGTGCCTTTTGGGGTTTTGTGCCGATATATCGAAAGATAATAATATAACCAGCGGAGATGCGGCGCATCTCCGCTTGAGAGGGCGGCTTATCGTGCGACCTGTTAGGCGGCAACCGCAAAGGCAACGTAGAGTATGAACATAAAATTAGTCACTTGGAATATGGCCTTTTGGAGTCATAAAGCCTATCTTGAGGAAGCCTGGAAATACCTGCTTGAAGAAATCGATGCAGATATTTTCCTTTTTCAGGAAGCAAATCCGCCGCAAGAATTAAAAGATGATTCTAATCTTCTGTGGTTTGAGATTGGCGGCAGCCGTAATTGGGGAACTGGCATTTACAGCAAGAAATATCCCATTCAACACTTGCCAATTCGGAGCGAATATACAGGTTCTTTGGTGGTAGGAGAAGCACAAATCACTGACATCATAGAACTAACAATCATATCGCTTTATGGCCTGTTAGAGACAGTTGGAAGTACATCCTACGCGATTACTACACTCCATAGGATGTTATCAGATTTGACAGGTATATTGAATGGTCATATTGGCGGCAAACGCAATATCATTCTAGGCGGTG
>CAZCAI010000042.1:1249-29383 GCA_964496595.1 uncultured Anaerolineales bacterium | reverse complement strand
GTCATCGGTCGTTTGGAGAGTTTTGGCCCTTCCCTTTCGTACACTGTACCATCACTGTACCTTCGACCAATGACAGAAGCGGCTGAATCGGGTACAATAGAGTTATGGAAAAAATACGACAATGGGCTGTGACGCTTCGAAACTGGTTCGGGTTTCAGGCGATGCGCTCGCCGGATGTCCGCGAGGCGCGTTTTTTCTTCGTGATCGTGACCTTGGTGTTGGGCGGGACGGCTGCGATGGCCCTCCGGTCCATCCCGGCGTTGCGCGAGCCGGCGCGCTTGATCCCCTTTGTGGCATTGATGCTGGTACACATCACCTTGTATTGGCTCAGTCCCGCTTTTATGAAATCCACGCGGCAGATCGTGATCTACCTGAGCGTGCAGGCCGCGCTGATTTTCGTCATCACGCTCTTCCCGCGCGATTTCAGCGTCATTCTGAGCCTTTACCCGGCGCTGCTGGGCATCGCCGTGGGGATGTTACACGAGAAACGGCGGGTGATCTTAACCGTGGTCATCTGGCTGGGGCTGGTGACAGGTAATCTGCTGCTGATCCAAGGCAGCGATATGCTGTGGGCCTGGCTGCTCTACGCGCCGCCGCTGACACTGTTCGTCGTCATCTATGTGGCGCTCTACATGCGCCAGGTGGAGGCCCGCGACCGCGCCCGAACGCTGTTGCGCGAGCTAGAGATCGCGCACGCCGAGCTGGCCGAGCA
Source organism: uncultured Anaerolineales bacterium (assembly GCA_964496595.1). GTDB lineage: Bacteria > Chloroflexota > Anaerolineae > B4-G1 > SLSP01 > JAAAOZ01. The sequence continues at coordinate 28,671 of CAZCAI010000042.1, read as the reverse complement.
CGCCGAACGCATCGAGGCGCTGACCTTGGCCGCCGAGCGTCAGCGGATGGCGCGGGAGTTGCACGACACGCTGGCTCAAGGGTTGGCGGGGTTACTGTTGCAATTGGAGGCCGCGGACTCGCATCTGGACGCCGGACGCGGGGAACGAGCGCAGGGCATCGTGCAGCAGGCGATGGCGCGCGCCCGCGCCACGCTGGCCGAAGCGCGCCGGGCCATCGACGACCTGCGCGCCACACAGCTTTCCGCGCCCGATTTGGCGGCGGCGATCCGCGATGAGGCCGCGCATTTCTCCGGCGCGACCGGCATCCCATGTAATCTCGATCTGGCGCTGCCGGATGCGCTTCCCCCGGCGCTGTGCGAGCACGCACTGCGCGCCGTCGCCGAGGGGCTGACCAACGTCGCGCGGCACGCTCAGGCGCAACAGGTGGGGGTCCGCGCCGCCGAAGACGGGGCGTGGCTCACCATCGAGGTGCGCGATGACGGCACCGGGTTCGATCCCGAGGCGGCGCTGACCCGCGCCGGACACTACGGCTTGCTGGGATTGCGGGAGCGCGCGCGGCTGGCCGGCGGCGCATTGGAGATCGACAGCGCGCCGGGAGAGGGCGCGCGTTTGACCTTGCGCTTGCCGCTAAGAAAGAGGAAGGGGGAACGATGACCGAACCGATTCGCGTCTTGATTGCCGATGATCACCTGATCGTCCGCGAGGGATTGCGGCTGATCCTGGAGACCGCCGACGGGATCGCGCTCGTGGGCGAGGCCACCGACGGCGTCGAGGCCGTGCGGCTGGCCGATGAGGTCCAGCCGGACGTGATCCTGATGGACTTGCGGATGCCGGAGATAGACGGGCTGACGGCCATCAAAAAGTTGCAGGCGACACAACCGGAGATCGCCGTGGTGATTCTGACCACCTACAACGAGGATGATCAGATGGTGCGGGGGCTGAAGGCTGGCGCGCGCGGGTATCTGCTCAAGGATACCGGCCGCGAGACGCTCTTCAACGCGATCCGGGCGGCGGCGCGGGGCGAGATGCTCCTTAATCCAGAAGTGATCGCAAAGTTGTTGGCACACGCGGCGGCCCCCGAGACCGAAGAGCTATCGTTGACCGAGCGCGAGCAAGAGGTGCTAGCCGCCGTCGCGCGCGGGGATCGCAGCAAGGAAATCGGGGTGAAGTTGGGCATCACCGAGCGCACCGTCAAGGCGCATCTGACCAACATCTATAACAAGCTGGGGGTCGATTCGCGGGCCGCCGCCGTCGCCGAGGCGATGCACAGGGGATGGCTGTAGGCAAGCCTCATCGCGCCATATACGCCTTGAGCCACGCCATACTGTCACTTTCGCCCTCGCCCATCGCAACCATCGCGGCCTGGATGGCCTCGAATTGCTCGCGCTCCAGCGGAAGATCAAGCTCGCCAATCTCATCGATCAGGAACTCGATGGCGAGGCCCCACTCATCGTATTGGTTGATCCAATCATCGGCCTCTTGATACAGATCGGGCGGCAATATCTCCCTGACAGAGACCAGCGCGGCGTTGCATAGTGATAGAATCCCCTCTCTGCTCACTGATTACCAACCCCTTGGTCTTGCAGCACCTGCGCCAACACCTTTGCCAGTTGCTCGATGTCCGGGGGCTTGAGCATCCAATCGGCCAGGCCTTGATCCTGCATCTCGCGCAGCTCGTCCTCTAAGGGATGGCCGCTCAGCAACACCACGGGGAGGTCGTAGCCGCGTTGGCGCATCGCGCCGAACAACGCCCGGCCGCCCATTATGGGCATCACGAAGTCGCTCAACACCAGCGAAATCTCATCCGCGCGCAATGCGAGCATCTTCAGCGCCTCCTGGCCGTTAGCCGCCGCCAATACCTGGTAGCCCAATTGTTCCAGCGTGGCCGCCAGCGCAGCGCGCACCGTGTTCTCATCCTCCACCACCAAAATCGTCTCATCGTGACCTTGAGGCATCTCAGAGATATCTTCAATAGATTCCCCGATCGGCTCCTCCACCAGCGCGGGGAAGTAGATGGTGAAGACCGTCCCTTTACCGACGCGCGTCTCCACGTCGATATACCCGCCGTGCAGCCCAACGATGCCATGCACCTGCGGCAATCCCAGCCCGCTGCCCTTGCCCGGCTCCTTGGTGGTGAAGAACGGCTCGAAGATATGGGGCAGCGTCGGCGATGGAATGCCGGCGCCGGTGTCCGCGACCGTCAACCGGACCCAATCCCCGGCTCGCATCTCCAACAGCGGCGGCGTCTGATCGGGCGCGACGGCGATCCGCTCCACCGCAATGCGTAAAACGCCGCCCTCCGGCATCGCATCGCGCGCGTTGACAGCCAGATTCATGATCATTTGCTGGATGCGCGTCGGATCGGCGAGGATCGTGTACGCATCCGGCTCATAATCCAGTTCGATCTCGATATGCTCCGGCAAGGTGCGCTCCAGCAATTTGACCTGCTCCTTCAAAAGCGGCAGGAGATCGATGGGGCGGCGCTCTAGCATAGTCCGGCGGCTGAAGTCCAAGATCTGCTCAATCAACTCGGTGGCGCGTTTCGCCTGTTGGGTAATGATCTCCAACCGCTCGCCGATCTTGGCCGGCAAATTGGGCGTACGCAGGCCTAGCTGGGCGTAGAGTACGACCACGGCCATGATGTTGTTGAAGTCGTGCGCGATGCCGGCCGCCATCTGCCCCACGGCGGCCAGGCGCTCCTGCTGCTGGAGCTGCGACCGAATCTCCCGCTCGCGGGTGACATCGTTGATCACCAGCACCCACTGCTCAGCTGCGGGATCTTCATCCGCCGACGTAGACACTGGCATCGACCGGGCGATAACCTCGAAAGTGCTCGCATCCGCCCGCACATCGTGCCACAGACCTCTGGTAGGCGGGGAGGTGAGTAATTCGGCCAGGGGACGATTCCCCAACTGAGTGAGGACGTCACCAACACCGACATCGGCCAGCTTGGCCAGGTCGCCTTTGGCGGTGGGATTGGCCTGGAGCACGCGCCACTCGGCATCTAACAGCAGCACGCCCGTGGGCACGGTGGCGAGGATCTGCTCCATCTGCCGGGCTTGCTCGCGAACCTGAGTCGCTAAACGCGCCCGTTCCTCTTCCATCTGCTTGCGCTTGGTGATATCCCTGGTGATAGAGATAATATGAGGGACGCCTTGCAGGGAAATGATCCTGGCGGACATCAGCGCGGTTGTGACGCTGCCATCTTTTCTGCTGAACTGGGCCTCCAGATTTTTATAATATCCTCTTTCTCGTAGCCCTTCAACGAGTTTCTGTCGGGCGGCGGGATTGTGCCAGATATCGATCTCGGATGATGTTTTGCCGATGACATCCTCGCGAGTGTAGCCGGTTAGTTGCGTGAAGCCTTCGTTGATGTCCACGTACAGGCCATCTTCCAGGCGATTGATGTTGATGGCGTCGGGGCTAGTCTGAAAGGTCAGGCGGAAGCGCTCTTCGCTTTCACGCAGCGCTTGTTCGGCCGCCTTGCGCTCGGTGATATCCACGACGCCGCCAATGAAATACAAAGGACGATCCTCCGCATCACGGATCAAATTTGCATCTAAAATCCCGTAAACCATATGCCCATCTTGATGAATAAACCGTTTCTCCATTCGATAATGATCGATTTCACCGGCGGCCAGGAGAGATTGCTGGCGCAAGTTCTCTTCCACGATCTCCGGGTGCGTGATGTCTCTAAGATGCTTGCCGATCAGTTCCTCTTCGCTGTACCCCAGCATACGGCAGTAAGCTGCGTTGGCGCGTTCGATAACGAAATCCATCGAGACCTGAGCTAATCCCACCGCGATGTTTTCATAGACCCACCGGAAGCGCGCTTCGCTCTCGCGCAGGGCCGCCTCTGCCTGCTTGCGCTCGGTGATGTCCTCGCCAAATTCGACCAGCGCGATGACCTCGCCCGCCTCATCCAAGACGGGATAGCCACGAATGTACCAATGCCGGCCATCGAGGGTCTGTTGCTCGCCTTGCCAGGGTTTTTTACGATCACGCGCTTTCAAAACCGGGCACTCGTGACACGGCGCATCTCGCTGCTGCCATATCTCGTAACAGTGCATGCCAACCAGGTCCCCAGGCGACGCGCCGACCGACTCGGCCGCAGCCCGATTGGCCCAGATCACGCGCAAATCCGTATCGTAGTAAGCGATCATTTCCGCGCTAGCATTCAGGATCAAGCCCTTTTGACGCTCGCTCTCGCGCAGCGCCGCCTCCGCTCGCTCGCGTGGGGTGATATCCATCGCGACGCCGAGGATAACCGGTTCGCCCTTCAATGTAATATTGCTAAGATACACCTCGACAGGATATGGGGAGCCATCTTTTCTAATGTGCGTGGAGCGCAGCGTGATGGTTTTACCCTCATCTAATTCCCGCCAGAGATGAGCGCGGTCATCCCTGGTCACACTGCGGGGATCGATGTCCGCGACCGTCATATTCAGTAACTCATCCTGGCTATACCCCGTGTTTTTGGCGGCCAACTCATTGACCCACAGCAGATGACCATCAAAATCGTGGAGGAAAAGGCCGCCGGGTAAATTTTCCAGCACAGTTCGGAAGCGCTTCTCACTTTCGCGTAAGGCCTCCTCAGTTTGCTTGCGCTCGGTGATATCTTGCACCGCCGTCATAAAATATCGCGTCCGCCCGTCCTCATCCTGGCGCGCGGCCGTGCTGATTTCGGCCCATACAATGGCGCCATCCTTATGCACATAGCGCTTGATAAACCGCGCGCGCACCTTTTCACCCGCCATCAGAGCCTCGATCATCGCCTGACTCTCTTCTACATCATCTGGATGGGTGATCACCTGCCACGTAAGCGAGTCGTGATGCCGCGAATAGCCCAACATCTCATAGAAAGCTCGGTTCGCCTGCACCTCTCCGGTAGGCGCGGTCAAACTGAGCCCGATGGGCACATGCTCAAACAGATGCTTGAATTTCTTCTCACTCTCTCGCAGCGCCGCCTCTGCTCGTGCGCGCGCCGCCTCCAGATCGATACTGTGTAGCGCAAAGGCAATATCGCCGGCGACCTCGCGAAGCAGCGCCTGTTCCTCTTCGTCATCCGTGAGATGGGCCGGGAGCGAGATCGCCAACATGCCATAGACCTGGTCCGCATAGGCCAAACGCACGGTTATCGCGCTATGACCGACATAGTTCGCCGCCAGGGGACAATCCGCGCACGTCGTAGCCGGGTTCGGGATGATCACCGCCTCGCCCTGGGCTAATGTCTGCACGCCACATACGGGCAATTCATCGCGTTGCAACTGGACAAGCAACGCGGACGCCCGCCCGTTCAAGCCAGATTGAGCGGTCAACGTCACCTTCCCCGCATCATCCAACAGAATAATCCAGGCGCTATGATAGCCGCGCGACTCGGTGAGATGTTCGCAGGCGCCCTGAATCAATCGGGCGCGATCCTTCTCCCTGACGATGAGCTGGTTGACATTGCGGATAGCGCGCAATACGCGGTAGAGATGCGCCACGCGCTCCTGGGCCTGCTCACGTTTGGCGATTACCATCGCGACGAGCACCCCGAAGATGATAAAATGAGCCAACACTATACCTCGGATGTAGATCTGGGGGGAAGGAACATCGGTGATCAACCAACCAATCAATGATCGGCCCTCATAGAAAAAGAGATACTCCAAGACGGCGTCAACGCACCAGAAAAGTAGCCCAAATCCGATGGCTGCGCCTATGATTTTGTATCGAGTCTTCACAACTCCCCCTTCCGCTATGCGATCATATCAACAGCCGCTCACGTCCGGCGTGTATGTAGTATGTATATTGTACCCCAAGATGTGGGGAATTTGTACCGCTACGCAGAAATCACGGCACTCGATCAAAGCCTTGCGCACCAAGATAGACTACCCTCGCGCCCAAGATAGATTATACTTGGCAAAGAACTTTCAACTCGCAACTTGTAACCTTCAACAAATCTCCAAAATGAGGAGGCAAAATGAACTTCACCATCGCATTGCTGCAAATGACCGCCGCCGACAACGATCAGGCGGCCAACCTGGCCAAGGGGGAGCGCTTCTGCCGCGAGGCCCGGCAGCGCGGGGCGGATCTCGCGCTCTTCCCGGAGATGTGGAACATCGGCTACACGTTCTTCGCGCCCGACGAGTTGGATGATCCCGACGCGGTTGCCGCCTGGCAGGCGCAGGCCATCGATGCGGAGAGCGACTTCGTCCGCCATTTTCAATCGTTGGCGCGCGAGCTGGAGATGGCCATCGCGATCACCTACCTGGAGGCGTGGGAGAGCGCGCCGCGCAACACCGTCACCGTGATCGACCGGCGCGGCGATCTGCGCCTCACCTACGCCAAGGTCCACACCTGCGCCTTCGCATCGGAGGTCGCGCTGACGCCGGGCGACGGCTTCCACGTCGCCGCGCTGCCGACGGCCCAGGGCGAGGTGCAGATCGGCGCGATGATCTGCTACGACCGCGAGTTCCCGGAGAGCGCCCGCGCGCTGATGCTCCAGGGCGCGGAGATCATCCTCACGCCCAACGCCTGCCCGCTGGGGACGCATCGCCTGGCCCAGTTCAGAACCCGCGCCTATGAGAATATGGTCGGCGTGGCGATGACCAACTATGCCGCGCCGCAAGAAAACGGCCACGCCATCGCGTACGATGGCATGGCCTTCGGCGAAGATGAACAGCCCCGCGATATGCTCATCGTCGAGGCGGGGGAGCAGGAGGGCATCTACCTCGCGCCCTTCGATATGACGCGCCTCCGCGCCTATCGTCAACGCGAAGCGTGGGGCAACGCCTTTCGACAGCCCCACGCTTATCACGACTTGATTGATCCAGAGATTCGCCCACCCTTCCAGCGCACCGACGCGCACGGCCGGCCATTCCGGGATATTGGTTCGTAGTCAGCCTCGAAGCGCAAGCGGCGTGGCGTTTCCTGACTACAAACGGGAGATCACCTCATCCAAGCGCACCTCGCGCCGCTCCTGCGCCGAGCGATAGCACGCCTCGATGATCTGCGAGCGATACAACCCCACCGCCCCGACGTGCTGCGCCCAATCGCCGCCGCGAATCGCCGCGACGAAATCCCGGATCACGCCCAGGTGCCCCTCGCCCTTGCCGACGTGGGGCGTGATGTCGCTGGGAACGCCCCCCACGTCGGTGTGGATGCGCAGCGCGTCCTGCCCGACGTAATCGGCCACGGAGATCTCCGCGCCGCCCTCCGTGCCGTACAACGTCACGCCGAACTCGTCGCCCGCGCGCCGATAGACCGCCCAGCTCGTCTCCAGCACCAGCGTCCCGCCATTCGCCAGCCGGATAAAGGCGCTGGCCAGATCCTCCACCTCGTAGCCGGGCGCGACCAACATCTTCGGGCCGAAGTGGCCGTTATCGCCGATGCCGCGCGGCCCTAACTCCGCGTAGGTCGCCGCGTTGACGGAGAGCACCTCCGGCTCGCCCAGGAGATAGAGCACCATATCCAGGATATGCACGCCCAGATCGATGAGCGGGCCGCCGCCGGCCAGGGCCTGCTTGGTGAACCAACTGCCCAGCCCGGGGATGCCGTTGCGCCGCCACCAATGCGCCTTGGCGTAATAGATCCGCCCCAGCCTTCCCTCGTCGATGTAACGCTTCAACACCTCAATCTCGCCGCGCCGCCGGTGGTTGAAAACCACATCCAAGACGCGCCCCGCCTCGCGCGCGGCCGCCGCCATCGCGGCCGCCTCCGCCACCGTGCGCGCCATCGGCTTCTCACAGAGCACGTGCTTGCCCGCCCGCAGCGCCGCTGTCGCGACCGGCGCGTGGAGCACGTTGGGCGTGCAGACGCTAATCGCGTCCACATCCTCCCGCGCGATCAGCTCCCGATAGTCGTGATAGAGATGTGGAATTTGGTAGGTCGCGCCCATCGTCTCCAGGCGCGCCACATCCACATCGGCGGCGCCCACAATCTGGACGCCGGGCAGCTTCTGGAAAGCGTCCAGATGCAGGCGTCCGATGCCCAGGCCCACCACCCCCACGCGCAACGGCGCGCCGATATTGTCGCGATCCTGCATTATGCGCGTTCCGCCGGTGGTTCCAGTGATTCAAGCGGCTCCGGCGCGTGCCCATACTCCGGCTTCGCGTCGGGGATCGGGGCCGCCCACCGGACGGCGTTGCGAAGCACGCGCTGAATTTCCGGCTGATAGAAGATCGGGTAGGTCTCGTGGCCGGGCCGGAAGTAGAAGATCTTGCCGGCGCCGCGATAGTAGCAGCATCCGCTGCGGAAGACCTCGCCGCCCTCGAACCAGCTCAGGAAGACCAGCGTATCGGGCGCGGGGATGTCGAAACGCTCGCCGTACATCTCCGCGTGCGGCACCTCGAAGTATTTGCCCAACCCCTCGGCGATGGGATGGCCGGTCTCGACGACCCAGACGCGCTCCTTTTCGCCCACCTCGCGCCAGCGCAGGTGACACGTCGTCCCCATCAATTTGACGAAGATCTTGGAGTGGTGGCCGGAATGCAGCACGATCAGCCCCATCCCATCCAACACCCGCTGCTGCACGCGCGCCACAATCGCGTCGTCGACGTCGCCATGGGCCATGTGCCCCCACCAGATCAGCACATCCGTCTCATCTAACACCTCGTCGGTCAGCCCGTGCTCCGGCTCATCCAACGTCGCCGTCTGCACCTCCATCCCATCCGCGCGCAGAAAGGCCGCAATCGCCGCGTGAATCCCCTCTGGGTAGACCTCGGCGACCGCGTCGTGGATCTTCTCGTGGCGGAACTCATTCCATACCGTGACTCGTGGTAATCCCATCTGCTCATCTCCTTTGAAAGATAAATTTTATATGCAACGCTTTAATCAAAATCTAACCATACCCATCACTTTACTATAGCACGAGCTTTTCTGTGATTAAAAGTGCCGTTGACATCGTATAATATAGTAGAAAGTCATAACCATGTAGGGTTTTCCCATTTTGTAATTACGCCCTATTCGCTCCAAGAAGATTGCTAATTCCGCGCCTCTGGGGCATATTTTGAACGTGTTTATAGCTTGCACAAGAAAAACGGGGGTCTGGCGATCCCCTTGGAGCGAGAATGGGAAAGCCCTACATAACCACGGGAGAGGTCTTGATGACGCAGATTCAAATTGTCCGGCAGGCCTTGCATACCGACCGCCGCTACCTGCTGCTGGCGCTGGTGCTCTGCCTGGGGATTGCGACGCACCTGCCCGGCGCGACCGCGCGCCACCGGATGTCGGCAGCGACCGCCGGCGAGGAAGATGCCCCCGTCGCGAGCCAGGCCACGCGCGGGACGGGCGAGCCGATCCACACCGAGGCGTTAGCTAAGATCGGCGCGACGGCCTATCACGCGCAGGGCCATCGCGGCGCGGGCGCCAAAGTCGCCGTGATCGACAGCCACTTCGCCGGATGGGAGGCGCGGGTGGCGGCGGGCGAACTCCCCGCCGACGTGATCACGCGCCACTTCGCCGCCGATGGCGCCATCACCACCACGCTGACGCCGGGCGACGGCCCGCACGGCGTGGCATGCGCCGAGATCATCCACGACATCGCGCCCGACGCCACGCTCTACCTCATCCAGGTGGAGAGCCTGCGCCAGGGCATCGAGCCGGTCTTCGATTATCTGCGCGAGGAGGAAATTCAAATCGCCTCGCTCTCGATGTCCATCGCGGCGGAGAGCCGGGGCGACGGCCAGGGCGTGCTTAGCGAGAGTTCCACACCCATCTACGCGCTGCTGGCGCGCGCCAAGGCCGAGGGGCTGCTGATGATCAAGAGCGCGGGGAATTACGCCACGCGCCACTACAGCGGCCACTTCACGGATACGGATCAGAACGGTTGGCACGAGTTCGGCCGCTCGTGGCTACAGTTGGATGAGGATTTAGATCTTCAGGTGAACGAGGGCGCCGAAGTAGAAATCACGCTCAGTTGGGACGATTGGGGCGATGATCCGATGGCGCCCGCCGCCGCGCACGATTACGGCCTCTATCTTTACGATGCCGCCGGGCGCGTCGTGACGCACAGCACGGAGACGCAAGCCGGCAATTCGGCGCCGGTCGATACGCTGCGCTTCACCGCCCCGACGGCGGCGCGCTATGCGCTTCGCATCCGACGGGAGGGCGGCCCCACACCTACCCCGCACCGGGTGAAGGTCCGCATTCGTGGGGAGGACGCGATGCTTCTGGAATATCGCACGCCGACCAGCAGCTTAGGCGTCCCGGCGGATTCGGCGGATGTGCTGGTCGTCGGCGCGGCGGACGCCCTCACCGGCGAACTGATGCCCTACAGCTCCCAAGGCCCCACATTGGATGGGCGCATCAAGCCCGATCTGATCGGCTACACGAACGTCTCCGTTTCGGGGGAGGAACATCCGCCGCGCGGCTTTGGGGGCACCTCGGCCGCCGCGCCGCACATCGCCGGGATGGCCGCGTTGCTCTGGCGCGCGCCCGCCTATCAGGATTTGGACGTCGATGGCCTCATCGCGCAGCTCTTCGCAGCCGCCGCCGACCGGGGCGCGCGCGGCAGGGATGTGGTCTGGGGCGCGGGCCTCGCCCAACTGCCGCCCCTCGCGCCGGAGTTGACCCTCGTCGGCGCGGCCCGCGCTCACGTTGAGCAACGCCGCCGCTTCTTTGTGGATACCGCCATCCAGCGCGCGGATGGCCAACCCATTTACGGCCTCCGCCCCGCCGATTTCACCATCCACCTGAGCGAGCAGCCGACCGAGATTCTCTCCGCCCGCGAGATCGAAGGGCGCTATACCTTGGAATTCCAGGCGCCCAAGACGCTGCCCCAGGGCGAGCACGAGATGACGATCAACGCGCTGGGTCGCTCGGCCACGCAAACCATAATCCTGCCCAGATCGCCAACTCAAGACGATGCGATGCTCTTGGATGTGATCTTCGCGCCCGATGCGCCACAGGCGGGGGAGCCGGCGCTGATCTTAGCCAGCCTGGCCGACCAAGCCCCGCAGTCCGGCGCATGGCTACGCGCCCAGATCGAGCGCCCGGACGACGGCTTCGATCCCCTGACGCTCTACGACGATGGTATGCACGCGGACGGCGTCGCCGAGGATGGCGTGTACGGCGCGCGCTACACCCGCGCCACCGCGCCGGGCGTCTATCACGTCACACTGGTCGCCACGCCGGAAGATGCGCGCGCGCAGCCGCGGGCGCAACCGGAGGAGATCACCCTGGAGTTCACCTTCGAGGTGCAGAGCGATCCGCCCGATCAGGATGGCGACGGCCTGCCGGATCACTGGGAACGGCGGATGCGACTGAATCCCGCTGTCAAGGACGCGCTGCAAGACCCCGACGGAGATGGCCTGACCAATATCGAAGAGTACGAACTGGGCAGCCATCCCCGGCGTTGGGATAGCGACGGCGACGGCCTCAGCGACGGGGCCGAGGCGCGCGGCTACTTCGCCACCTCGCCCGCCGAGGCCGATACCGACCTGGGCGGCGTCGATGACGCGCAGGAGCGCCAACGCGGCACCAATCCCTTGGATCCCGCCGACGACGCCAAGCGCCGCGAGGCCGCCTATCTGCCGCTGACGCTGCAACCCTACCACCCCACGCTCCGCCCCACGCATCACGCCGTCACACCGGAGGAGGTGTGGCTGGCGACGGAACACGGGCTGGTGCGCCAACGTCGCGCCGATGAGAGCTACCAGAAATACACGACCTACCACGGGCTGGCCGACAACCACGTCACCGCCGTGCTGGTGGACGCCACAGGCCGCGTGTGGGCTGGCGCCAAGGGCGGAGTGAGCGTCTCGGCGGATGCGGGCGAGACCTGGCGCACCTACACGACGGCCGATGGCCTGGCCCATCCTCACATCCGCGATCTGGCGATGGATGCAGATGGCCGGTTGTGGATCGCTACCGCGCACGGCGTCAATACGTTGGATGGGCAGACGTGGCGTCACTACACGAAAGATGATGGACTGTTGGATAACGACACCTATGCCGTCGCCCTTGATGCTCAGCAGCGCGTGTGGATCGGGACGCGGCGCGGCGTCAGCGCCTTCGATGGCCGCGCGTGGTCTCACTACACGAAAGAGGACGGACTGAGCGCGCCCTGGGTGACGGACATCGTCATCGATGCGGCGGGGCGGCGCTGGTTCGCGACGTGGGGCGGCGGCGTGACCCGCTGGGATCCGTATGTGCTGACGGACACGTGGACGACGATCCAAGGTCGGCCACTGAGCGGGGGAGCGCCGCAGCAGATAGGGAATGGGACGACGCCCACAGCGGAGCCGGAGCGTTCGACGGGCCGTCTGGGGGCGCTCGCGAGCAACTACGTTTACGGGCTGGTCGCATCGCCCACCACGCCCGACGCGGCCCCGGCGATTCACACGCTCTATGGCGTCAGCCGCTGGGATGGCCGCGCGTGGGTACCGCACGTCGCGGAGGCGCAACTGAGCGCGTGGATCAATCTCGACGCGATCACCATCGATGACGCCGTGCATCGCTGGTTCGGGACGCGGCCCCAGGCGGAGTTGCCCGACCAGCTTCGCGTCATCGCCGAAGCAAGCAGCACGCCGTGGTACGGCCTCCAGCAGGCGACCGAGATCGACGGCGCGATCTGGCGCACCTACACCGCCGGGCCGGAGACGCCGCCCACGCGCGCCATCGCAGAGGATGCCAGCGATCAGCTCTGGTTCGGGGCTGAGGGCAGCCTCCAACGCTTCGATGTCGAGAGCGAGACGTGGCGCATCCACGATCTACCCGCGCCGACCACGCGCGAGCATCCGGTCATGGAGATCATCATCGATCCCCAACAGCAAATCTGGGTGGGGACGTACGGCGCCGGCCTCTTCCGCTTCGACCTCCGGAGGCGGCAGTGGACGCGCTATCCCCCGGCGGGCGGCCAATCAAGCCTCCACATCAACACCCTCGCTCTGGATCAGGAGGCGCGCCGGCTGTGGATCGGGGCAGTCAGCGGCTACATCGGCCTGAGCGCCTTTGACACCCAGCATCAGATATGGGAGAATGATACGCCCGCCGCCACACTGCCGCGCCGCCGCATCGCCGATGTGGCGCTGGCGCCCGGCGGCGCGCTCTGGGTCGGGACGGATCGCGGCCTTAGCATCCTGAGCGCAACCGATGCGCCGCGCTGGATCACCGCCACCGCCGCGCCCCCGGCAGAGAACGAAATCCGCGCCCTCGCCTTCGGCCCCGGCGGCCAAATCGCCATCGGGATGGCGGCCGGCGTGCGGCGCTACGATGGCGCGCAGTGGCGCACCTATCCCTACACCAGTACCCAGGGCCTCGCGCCCGGCGGCGTCACCGCGCTGGCCTTCGATAGCGCGGGGCAGTTGTGGGCCGGCGCGTCCCACGGCGTCAGCCGCTTTGATGGGGCAACGTGGCGCACCTTCACCATCGCCGCCGGCCTGCCGAGCGACGCGATTACGGCGCTGTACGAGGATCGCGCCGGGCGGATGTGGATCGGCGCGCAGGCGGGGATCACGTCGGTCACCCAATGACCTTCCCGGGAGCTACGGGAATCGATTTCGACGCTACTCCATTTCACTGCGTTGCATTGCGTAGCTTACGACAAACGGACATAATTTTATGACGCGAACCGAGATTTGGATCGAGCAGTGGCGCGCGGGCGACGAGCGCGCGGCGGAGGCGCTCTATAATTATCACCGCGATGCTGCCTTCCGCCTGGCCTACGGGCTGCTGGGCAACGCCGACGACGCGGAGGAGGCCGCGCAGGACGCGCTGACCTACGCGCTGATGAACATCCAGCGCTATGATCCGCAGCGCGCCAGCTTCGCGACGTGGCTGCACACCATCACCGTCAGCCGCTGTCGCGACCGCCAGCGGCGCAAGCGATTGCCGCGCATCGCTCTGAGCAAGTGGTTGAGCTGGGGGCACGGCGTCGCCGCGCCCGATCCCAGCCCGGAGGAGCGCGCGCTCACCGAGGAGATGCGCAGCCGGGTGTGGGAGGCCGTCCAGGCGCTCAGCCCGCCCCTGCGCGAGGCCGTCATCCTGCGCTACTGGGCCGGCCACACCTACCGCGAGATGAGCGACATTATGGATTGTCCCTTGCCCACGGCCCAGTCACGGGTGCGATTGGCCTACAAACAGCTCCGCGCCCGGCTCCGCCCCGCCGAACTGACGCAGATCAAACAACAGGAGGAGGTCAGATGAATCATTCAAGAGAGCATATCACGGATGAGCAGATGATCGGCTATATCCATCACACCCTGACGGACGCGGAACGCGAGGCGTTCGATCAACACTTGAGCGCGTGTCCCGCCTGCCGCGCGCGCTTAGACAGGCGCCAGGCGACGGCGGATTGCCTGCGCGCCAACCTGCGCGGGGAACTCCAAGCGGTCGCGCCGCCCCCCACGATGGCCTTCGGCGCCATCGCGCCCCAGCTGAAGCGCCGGCGCTTGAAGGCATGGCCCCGCCTCGAACCGCAGCTCCTGCCGGGGTTGGCTACCGTGGCCGGGCTGGTGTTGGTGCTGCGCACGTGGATGCTCAGCGTCCAGACACTCGCCTGGCCGCGCCTCACCATCGACGCGCCCATCGATGCGCCTTACCCCGCGCTGGCGTGCCTTCTCTTTGGCATCCCCGTCGCCGCGAATTATAAAGAGCAATCGCTGCTCCAGCGCCGCTCCCTCATCGGCCCGCTCACGTTTTTGCTGTGGCTGGGCACGGCGGCCATCGGCCTCTACGAGATTTTCGTCGTCCGCGAGATCTTCTTCCAGTTCTTCGCGCGCTTCTCGCAGAACTACGAGCTAGCAATCGCGTTGGGCGCCTGGGGCGTGATGGCGCTGGCCGCCGTGTGGATCGCGGCCTTCGTTGGCGGCGGGGAGTATCACTACCGCCGCCTTGGGACGCGCGCATCGTGGCGCCTCTTCGGTTGGACCATCGGCATCGAGTTGACGATCTTGCTCGTAGCCTCCCTGATCTGATGAGAGATTCCACTGAAAAAAGCTAAGACCTGCCCAACCTCTCAAACATTCAGCATTGCAAGATATCCAATTACGCAATACGAAATACGCAATATTTTTCGCAATCCACCAAGCAACCTCAAAGGAACACTATATATGAAACCATCCGCATTCTTTTCTTTCTTAGCCCGATCAGGGCCGTATGTTGATCAGGGCGCGCGTGTCGCGCTGAAAGTCTTCCTGGCCGTGGCCGCGATCATCTTCGTGATCCACGCCGGGATGGCGCTCTCGCATCGCTACCCGCTGGATTACGGGGAAGCGCCGCTGGTCAATCACGCCCGGCGCTTGATCCGAGGGCAGAATATCTACCAACCCACGCTTGACGAGCCGCCCTACCTGATTGCCAACTACCCGCCGCTCTACATCATAGCCATCGCGCCCTTCGTCGCGCTCTGCGGGCCGAACTTCTGGGCCGGGCGCGCCATCTCGATTGCGTGCGCGCTGGCGACGGCCTTCTTTCTCAGTCGAATCGTCACGCTGCACACCGCATACCCTCAAAAGCGGCGCATCGCGCTGGTCACCGGGGGGCTGTTCTTAGCCATCCCCTACGTGGTCGGCTGGTCGAGCTTAGCCCGCGTCGATCTGTTGGCGCTGGCATTGAGCGCCGGTGCGCTCTACACCGTCTCGCGCGAGCCGACGCCGGCCACCTGGCGCGAGATGCTCCCCACCGCGCTGCTGCTCATCGCAGCCGCGTACACGCGCCAATCCTACGGCTTAGCCGCGCCGCTGGCCGCCTTCGTCTGGCTGTGGCATCGGCAAGGGTGGGCGAGCGCGTTCAAACTGGCGGCGCTGGTCGGCGGCGGGGGGCTTGTCCTGCTGCTCCTGCTGACGCTCATCACCCAGGGCGGCTTCCTCTTCCACATCGTCACCGCCAACGTCAATCCCTTCGAGTGGGAGACGGTGGCGCACTACTGGCGCGAATTACGCGACATCGCGCCGCTTATGCTCATCGTCGCCGGGGCCTACGTCGCGCTCGGCTTCACGCCGCTGCAGCCCCAGGCGTGGCCCCTGCTCACGCCTTATCTGCTGGGCGCGTTGGTCGCGGCCGTGACAATCGGCAAGGTCGGCTCCAACATCAACTATCTGCTGGAGCTTTCCGCCGCGCTGAGCCTGGTGATGGGCGATCTCCTGGAGACGTGGCGCGCGCCCGTCGACGCGGCCCAAAGCCCCACATCCTCCCAGGGATGGCGGCCCTATCTACACGCCGGGGTAAGCTTCCTGATCATTATCCAACTCGGCGGGCTGATGCAAGCCTCGCTCCGAGGGCCGGCGCAATCGCTGAAGAGCTACATCAGGCCCAAAGCCAACCTCGAGAATCTCGAGCAGCTAGTGGAGCATGGGGAAGGGCCTGTGTTGGCCGATGAATACATGGGGATGTTGACCCTCCAGGATCGGGCGCTCTATATGCAGCCCTTCGAGATCACGCAGTTAGCCAACGCCGGTATGTGGGATCAGACGAAGCTTCTGGAAGATATCCACGAGCAAAAGTTCTCCCTGATTATGATCCACCACTTTATGAACTGGCCGGTCTACAAGACGCGCTGGACGCCAGAGATGTTAGACGCGGTAACGGCCAACTACGCGGCCACGCGGTTTTGGGCCGATACGTTAGTCTTCGAGCCGCGCGAGGCGCTGGAGGCCGCCGAGTCGCTGCTGCCGAATGGGCAATGCCCAGAGGCGCCGTGGCCGCTGCCCACACGCAGCGAGATGGGGATGTGGTGGTACAGTCGCGCGCTGGGATTTATGGCCGCGGCCTATCAGAACACCGCGCCGGTCTACGCCGTCGCTGACGGCCAACTCACCCGCCGCGAGGATTGGAACGACGCCGTCGCCATCCAGCACGAGGATCCGCTGCATCCTGGCGAGACGATCTGGACGTTCTATGGCGGGATGGCGGATGCACACAACGCGCAATCCTTCGTTGCCGAGGCGTTTCCGCCCGGCGCCGAGGGCGTGTCCGTCCAGGCGGGCGACCTGCTCGGCTATCAGGGCCGTTGGTGGGAGGGCGGCATCTGGGTGCATGCACATTTCGCCATCACGCCCGCGCGGGCCGATGGCTCGTTCCCCGCCGCGTTGGTGAATCGGGCCGACGAGACGGATGATCCGCTGCCCTATGAGTTGGAGAGGCGCGGCATCATCGATCCATCGCCCTACCTCGGCGTCATCCGCAGCCAGTACATGGGGCAACTCAAATGGCTGCCAGTGCAATGCAAGTCCACATCGGACTAACTTCAACGGAGAGCAACAGAGGGAAATATGACTAATCGAAACGACATTGACCTGGAGGCAAAAGTTAAACTCAGCGTCCAAATAACAACGTTTATGCTCTGGTGCGTAACCAGCATTTTGGGGTTTCTATCGCTGCCCTACGCTTTGAATATTGCGACGGGCATTTACGCCGGGTTTTGGGGCGACTACGGCTTCTACGGGCGGACCTACAGCACGGCGGTGGCACTGCGACAATTCTTGGTTTTCCCCCTCGCGATCCTCGTGATCGTCGTAGTCATCGGCGGCGCGGAATATCACCTGCGCCACGTTGGGAAGCCAGAATCGTGGCGAGTCTTCGCGCAAACGCTTGGCGCGGAGCTAGCGATATTTTTGATGGCGATGTTTATTTGAGCGGGGTATGAACTGCAAATGGGGCGCTGCTGAGCAGCGCCCCATTTTTCTTGGCTATGGTATCAGGATTGATGATTATGCGTCAAGCTCAAGGTGATTGACAAAGTCGCTTGGAGAATCCACCAGCAGAGCCTGGCGATGCAAGGATTTCAGTCGGGCTTGATCCGTGATATTGGCGATCTGACTCCTAATCGCGGCAGGGCACGCACCAAATCGCACCTCCAGGGTTTCTAAGATCGCCTCACGGGTCGCTTGGACGACTCCTCGCTCAATACCTTGCTCCACCCCTCTTTCAATCCCTTGCTCCATCCCTCTTTCGATCCCTTGCTCTATCCATACTTCAGCGATAGTTGACATCAACGCCCCTCCTCTCTCTGGAAAAGTGTCCGTCAGCGCCTGATGTAGCTCCTCTGGTTCAAGGTTCGGCGCCGCTGCAACCAGGTAGCGCAAGACAATCTCCAAATAGGATAGATCATCTTGGGCTTGAACTAACGCTTGCAACAGCGCCATCATCTCCCACAACTGGGAGGGCCAAGCGCTCTCATCCATAACGTGGCGCAACATCCGCAACACTATCTGCAATTGCAACGATCCCATGATCTGAATCTGACTTTCAACCGAGAAATCGTACACTGCATAGCAAAAGTCGGGGATGTAGGGTAATAGCGCATCCGGCACATCCACCAAGCCGTGCAGACGGGTATCTACGCGCCACCCTGTCTTCCCGTGGTACACGACCGTGGGCACAATCGGCGGCAAGCTGGCGAGCTTCTTCGATGGCTGTTGATTGAGCACGTGCTCCCATATTCGCACAATGTAGCGCAGCAGTTGGAACGCAACCCACGGCTCTGGATAACTTTTATGCTCGAATAGCAAGTAGACGTAGGCTTCATCCCCCTCGCCGCCTGTACTCTCATCTCGCAAGCGTGTTCGATAGAGCAAATCGGTGAAGTGGTCGCGTAACTCTTCATCTACAAACGAATCTTTGACCGTTTGCAACACCCCGAGATCCAAATGCGACCGGACTTCGGGCGGCAGATAGTGGATCAAAAAATCGCGGGTGATCTCCTGCCGGGAGAATGCCTCGCGGAAAAAATGATCGTGGGGATTGCTGGATAGGGACACTGGCTCGCTCCACTTGCTAAATTAGCTTTCGATTTTACTGTAACACTTCTCGATTGAGCTGTCAACTGAAAGCAAAAAGCGCGAGCCGATGAAGTCTCGCGCTTTGGATTTGCTGCTCACACCGCCTTGACGGCTAGTATTTCCTCACGATGTCGCGGTACGCACCAGGCTGCCGCGCCAACATCATCTGGGTCTCCTCGCGGCGCTGACGTACAAGGTCGAGATCGATGCGGACGACCACGTAGCCCTCTTCCGGCTCCTCCAGCGCGGCCAACACCTCGCCGCTGGGGGATAACACCGCGCTCTGCCCGGCGAAGGTGTACGAAGGCTCCTCACCCACGCGATTGGCCGCCGCGATGAAGATGTCGTTCTCATAGGCGCGCGCGACCAACAAGGTGCGCCACATATCCGCATCCTTCATCGGCCAGGCGGCGGGCAACAGGAGAATATCCGCGCCACGGAGCATCAAGTTCCGCGCCACTTCTGGGAACGCCAAATCCCAGCCCAACATCAAGCCTAAGTTGCCGATCTCCGTCTCCGCCACCGAGCGGATCTGGTAACCGGGGCGGAAAATGAGCCGCTCCTCGGCCTGGAGATGCACCTTGCGATACTCCTCCTCGACGCTGCCATCCGGCCCGATGAGCACCGCGCTGTTGTACAGCACGGTCTCGACTTGTTCCTTGACCGCCATGCCGATAAGCACGTAGAGACCGAAATCGGCCGCGTGCTGGCCCAAGATGTTCGTCACCGCGCCGGGCACGCGCTGCGCCATCTGCGTGAAGCGCTGTCCGCCCTCAAAGCCCGTCACCGACAGCTCTGGAAAGACGATCAAATCGACAGACTGCTCCGTCGCGATCTTGGGGATCATCTTGCCCATCTTCGCGACGTTCTCTTCCATCTTAGCTAATTCCGGCTCCATCTGTACAACGGCGATGTTCAATTCTTGCATTCTATACTCCTTGCGTAAGTAATTATGAATAGCCGATAAATCACACGTCGCTCTTACTGCTTCGGGCGGGACATAAATTGCAATATCGATGACAATGATCCTGGCAGCTCTGACGCCACCTGGATGATCTCCCCACTCGCCGGATGCTGAAACTCCAGCATGCTCAGGTGCATAAAGAGACGATCCGACAGTAACGTCTGGCGGCGCGAGCCATAAAGACGATCCCCCACAATGGGAAAGCCGTACCACGAAAGATGCACGCGGATCTGATGCATCCGTGAAGTCTTCGGCCGGATGAGGAGCAACGAATAGGATTGCCCACTCACTTTGTAATGGCGCTGCGCGCGATAATAGGTGCTCGCGGGGCGACCCTGGCGCGAGACGTGCAACTTGCGGCGCTTGTATTTAACGTTGCCGATAGGCTTTTCGATGGTGTACTCGCCCGTGAGATAGCCTTCCACCAGCACTGAGTAGGTCATCTCCATCTGCTGGCGCTTGATGAGATGCCGCATCTCGCGATAGGCATCTTTCTCTTTGGCGACCATCACCAGGCCGGAGGCATCCTCTTCCAATCGACTCAGCACGCCCGCGTGCTCAAAGCCGCCGATGTGCGCCCGGTCGGGAAAACGCGCGACCAATTGTTGCATCACCGTGCCGTGCTTCATCTCGCGCGTGGGACGCACCGCGACGCCGGCGGGCTTCTCCACCACGATGATCAGGTCATCCTCGTAAGCGATGTCAATCTCGCGCGTGGGGATGACGGGCGACGCATCCGGCGCCGATTCGGCAATCTCCGGCGCCTCGGTCACCACCCTATCTCCCGGATGGAGTCGCTGGCCCGGCTTCAGCGCCGCTTGATCGTTGATCAACACCGCGCCCTCGCGCACCATCCGCCTCAGCGCCTCGCGCGTCAGTTCGGGCCAGGCGCGCGCCAAAAGTTGGTCTAAGCGCACGTCCTGTTCTACTTCCAAAACTTTCTGTTCAGGCATCAGCCGTAGCTCTCTCCAAGTTATGCAAGAAAAACGAATCGATCAGTAAAATCGCCACACCCACCACGATGGCCGAATCGGCCACGTTGAAGACCGGCCAGGAGGCAAACGGCCAAAAATTGACGTCCAAAAAATCCACCACATAGCCGCGCGTGATGCGGTCGATCAAATTGCCCAGCGCGCCGCCCATCACCAGGGCCAAGGCCACGTGTACCATCCAAACTTGGGGCGGGATCGTGCGCTGGAAGATGACCATCAAGATGAGCACGATGACCGAAAGCACAGTGAAGGCCGTGTTCATATTCGGAAACATCCCAAACGAGGCCCCGGTATTTTTGACGTAGGTGAACGAGAGCACCGGACGCAGCCACGCCGCCGGATCGACGGGCGTGTAGGCGGGAAGATCGCGAACCACCCACCACTTGACGAGTTGATCCACTATGACAATGACCAAGACGATCAAGCCCACCCAAAAACCAATGTGAGGTTTAGATTTCGTCAAGAATCTATGCCCTCTCGCGGCGGGATTGACAGCGTATACAATAGCGCACCGAAGGCAGCGCCTCCAAGCGTGATACATCGATGGCCGCGCCGCAGGATTCGCAGAGGCCGTAAGTGCCGTCATCAAATTTCTGGAGCGCGCGCCGCGTATCCTCCAACGAGCGCTGCAACTGCCGCGCTAATGAGACATCGCGCGCCTGCTCGAAGACCTCGCTGCCGACGTCGGCCATGTGATTGCTGTAGCCCACGCCCTCTTCGCGCACGGACTGCTGGATATCGCGCACCTGCTCCAGTAGATGCTCCTCTTGCTCGACAAGACGTTCGTGCAACTCCTCATACGTGATGGTCATGTTACTTTTCCCTCATCTGTTTAAAAGAACCATCCAAATTCATGGTAGTTATTGGTAGTTATCCTAGCTCTTCAGGAATTCGCCGGGTGCAATTATACTATCCCCATTCTCGACCCAGTAACGACACAAAAAAGGTCCGTGACCCCCACAAACACGCAAATCTTCGCTGTTTTTAGGGCTATCCAGAAAATTGTCCGGCGAAATCCAAAAGACCCGTTATCCTCAACTATGGTGATCACAACACAACGCTGTCATTTTACCCTGATTTACGAAAAAGACAAGAAGGGTGCCGTATCCTCCATACAAAATATCAATATCAAAGCAAAATAAAGTGACAACAGATACGCAA
Source organism: uncultured Anaerolineales bacterium (assembly GCA_964496595.1). Taxonomy (GTDB): domain Bacteria; phylum Chloroflexota; class Anaerolineae; order B4-G1; family SLSP01; genus JAAAOZ01. The sequence goes on along the minus strand of CAZCAI010000042.1, from coordinate 6,852 downwards.
TTTCAGAGGGCGATCCGCCTGGGAGGCAACCGCCATCCACGCATAAAATTACGTTTCATGTATAATAACCACAGGATGCGTCTCTTACTCATCCAACTCTCATCTCGATGATCATTTTATACGAGGAGGCTAGAAGCGTGAACCCTATTTGGAATCTCTTAACCATATTTGTCTTTGCCGTGCTCAACGGCGTGCTGGCGATGTCGGAGATCGCGATCGTCTCGGCGCGCAAGGCCCGCCTGCGCCAGTTGGCCGATCGCGGCGACCAGCGCGCGCAGGCCGCGCTGGAGTTGGCGACCGATCCGACGCAGTTCTTGGCCACTGTTCAGATCGGCATCACCTTAGTCGGCATCTTCGCCGGCGCCTTTGGGGAAGCGACGTTAGCCCGCTATCTCGGCTCGGTGCTGGGCGAAATCGACGTACTGGCGCCCTACGCGAATTTTCTCTCCACGGCTGTCGTCGTGCTGGGCGTCACCTACATCTCGCTGGTGATCGGCGAGCTGGCGCCCAAGCGCCTGGCGCTGAACAACACGGAACAAATTGCCGCCCTCATCGCCCAACCGATGCAGACGCTCTCCGTCATCGCCCGGCCTCTCGTCTGGCTGCTCAGCATCTCCACCAATAGCGTCGTGCGCCTCCTGGGCATCAAGCCCTCGGAAGAGCCGGATATTTCCTCGGAGGAGATCGAGATTTTGGTCGAGCACGGTACCGAGTTGGGCATCTTCGAGAAATCCGAGCAGTATATGATCGAAAATGTGCTCCGGCTGGATGAATGGCGCGTCGATGCCTTTATGACGCCGCGCACGCGGATCACGTGGATCGACCTGGACGATCCCGAAGAAGAGACCAAGGCGCTCCTTTTGCATGCACAGCACTCGCGCTTCCCCGTGATGGAGGGCGACCCGGATCACGCCGTCGGCATCCTCTATACTAAGGATATGGTCGTCCGCCACATCAAGGGCGAGCCGTTCGATATCCGCGCCACACTCCGGCCGGTCCTCTTCGTCCCGGAGAGTATGTCGCCGCTGCGGGTGCTGGAGATCTTCAAGCAGCAGGGCAAGCACATCGCGCTGGTAACGGATGAATACGGCAGCATCCAAGGGATGGTCACGGATATGGACATCTTAGAGGCGATTGCGGGCAATATCCAAGCGGAAGGCGAGCCGGAAGAGCCACGCGCCCAGCAGCGCGAGAACGGCACGTGGCTGGTGGATGGCATGTTGCACATCGACCAACTCTGGAAGATCTTAGGGATCGAGACCGAGATGGAGGGCATCTATCGCGGCTATCAGACGGTAAGCGGCTTCGTGATGACCGAGTTAGGCGGCATCCCTAGCGAGGGCGAGCAGTTTGAGTTCCATAACCAGATATTCGAGATCATCGATATGGACGGGCGCCGCATCGATAAGGTGCTCGTCACGCCCCCCACGCAAGAGGACGATACCTCCGAGGCGGAAGAGGCGGATTCGACGGAGGCAGACGATGCGGACGGGAAAGACAATGAAGGATGACGCCACATAAAAAACCAACGCTAAGACGCTAAAAAGTCTAAACCGTTCCCTCTGAGCATTTGGTGCAAGTTTCCCCAAGTGCGATTATCAGAAAGGATCACCCTAATGAAACGAATAGCGAAGCAACCATCAAAGCGCACGCCCTTGATCCTCATCATCGGCGTGCTCATTTATCTCGCCGCCCTCCTTACCAGCGGCGGCAATCCCCAACCCATCTACGGGGCGGAGACGACGCCGGAGCCGGAGGTCGTCCAGGCGCTAAGCGCCGGCGGCTCAACCCGCGTGATCGTGCTGCTGACCGCGCCCCAGGCCGGCGGCGACATCCGCGCGCAGGCCCAATCGATCGCCAGATCTCAGCAGGAGGTGCTCTCCACGGTGACGGACGCGAGCTTCCGCGTCGTCCATCGCTATGATCGCCTGCCGGGCATCGTCGGCGAGGTGACGCGCGAGGGCTTGGCCGCGCTCCAGAAGCATCCAGAGGTCGCCGCCATCGCCTTGGATATGCCGCTCTACGCACAAATGGCGGAGAGCGCCGCCGTCATCCGCGCCGATCAAGTGCGACGCGAATGGAACTTGACCGGCGCGGGCGTCAATATCGCCGTCTTGGATAGCGGCATCGATCTCGCGCATCCCGATCTGGCCAATCACGTGGTGGGCCAGCACTGCTTCACGAATCAGGCGTGTCCGCCGCAGAACGCCGACGAGGGCGCGAGCGCCCAGGACGCCTACGGCCACGGCACGCGCGTCGCGGGCATCATCACCGGGGAAGGCGCCGCCAGCCCACGCGGCATCGCGCCGGATGCGGGCATCGTCGCCGTGCGCGTGATGGATCAGGACGGGCGCGGCTGGGCCTCCGACGTGGCGGCCGGCATTATGTGGGTCGTCGATCATCATCTGAGCCTGAAGGTGCGGGCGATCAACCTCAGCCTGGGCGGCGGCCAGTACGCGGGCATCTGCGACGAGGCGGACGCCAACACCCAACTGCTCGCGGGCGCGATCCAGGCGGCGCGCCAGGCGGGCCTGGCGGTCTTCGTCGCCGCCGGGAACCAGGCCCGCGCCACCGAGATGATGATGCCCGCCTGTATCTCCGGCGCGACGGCCATCGGCAGCACCTACGATGCGGACATCGGCGCGTACCAGTGGGAATATTGCGCCGACAACCAGACTGCGCGCGATCAGATCGGCTGCTTCAGCAACAGCAGCCCCGCGCTGGATCTACTGGCGCCCGGCGCGTGGATCGTGACCACGGCGCTGGGCGGCGGCCAGGTCGGCGACGCGGGCACGTCGATGTCCACACCGCACGTGGCCGCCGTCGCCGCGCTGATGTGGCAGGCAAATCCCGACCTCACCGCCGAGGAGATCGTGCGCGTGCTCCAGGAGACGGGCGCGCCGCTCACCGATCCCCGCAACGGCCGGACGACCCCGCGCATCGACGCCTACGCCGCCGTGGACGCAGTGCGGCCCGTCGTCCTCAGCGGGACGGTCAAGCTACAAGGGCGCACCGACTTCAGCGGCACGGAGGTCGCCCTCAGCGAGACCACCTGCGCCGCGCTCGCGACGACCTCGGCCTCCGTTGAGGACGCGATAACCCAGACCACCGACACCCAGGGCCGCTTCACCTTCACCCTGGCCCACGACCATCCCTACCGCTGCCTCCAGGTGCATCATCGCGGCTACCTGTGGGGCCAGCGCGAGCTGCCGGCTGATCAGACCGAGGACGACACCATCACTCTCCTCGCCGGCGATCTGATCCCCGACGGCCAGATCAACATCTTCGACCTGACACGCGTCGCGCTCTGGTACGGCACCGACCATCAGGCGACCGACCTCAATCAGGATGGCGTGGTGAATCTCTTCGATCTGATACTCGTCGCCACGAACTATCGGCTCCGGGCGCCCATCACGGAATGGAAATAGGCGACTATTCCACGCTGTAACCGTTTAATCCCGTGAGGTGCAACGCACTTTTGGGCTTATCACCAGGTATATATTGCATGAGGAATTAACTTTCCTTCAGTTCAAGTGCGTTGCACCTTGCTGACAACCCTCACCTGTGGAGATTTACGCAATACGAATTACGCAGTACGCTTCGCGTTTCTATTTTTAGACCGCATCACTTCCCATCCATCATTCAAAGGAGACCCCATTATGCGAATGTCACAGCTATTCAGCCACACCCTGCGCGATGCCCCCGCCAACACGCAGGCCATCAGCCACCAACTGCTGGAGCGGGCCGGCTTCATCCGCCAATTAGGCGCGGGCATCTTCACCGCGATGCCCCTGGGCCACCGCGCCCTCACCAAGATCGAGCAGATCGTCCGCGAGGAGATGAACGCTATCGGCGGCCAGGAACTCAAGATGCCGGTCATCAATCCCGCCGATGTGTGGCAAGAGACCGGGCGCTGGTACGCCATCGGCGCGGAGATGAGCCGCTTCCAGGATCGGACCGGCAGCGAGATGGTGCTGGCGATGACGCACGAGGAGGTGGTCACCGACCTGGCGCGCCGCGAGATCCGCTCCTATCGCCAACTGCCCCGGCTCGTTTATCATATCCAGACCAAATGGCGCGACGATCCGCGCCCGCGCGCCGGCCTGATCCGCGTGCGCGAGTTCACGATGAAGGACAGCTACAGCCTTGACGCGGACGAGGCCGGGCTGGACAAGCAATATCGCGCCCACTACCAGGCCTACTTCAACATCTTCCATCGCTGCGGGCTGGAGGTGATCGCCGTCGGCTCCGACACGGGGATGATGGGCGGCAGCCTGGCCCACGAGTTTATGGTGCTCGCGCCCATCGGCGAGGATACGCTCATCCTCTGCGATAACTGCGGCTACGCGGACAACCGCCAGGTCGCCACCTTCCAGAAGCCGCCCGCGCCCGCCGAAGCGCCCCGCCCCATCGAGAAGGTCGCCACGCCCGATGTCACCACCATCGACGACCTGACCGCTTTCTTGGAGATCCCGCCGGCCAAGACGGCGAAGGCGGTTTTTATGATGGCGGAGATCGTAAGTCAAAAGTCTGAAGGTCGGGAAGTCGAAGGTCAGGAAGTCGAAAGTCAGAAAGTCGAAAGCGCGGAGCGATTCGTCTTCGCGGTGGTGCGCGGCGATATGGAGGTGAACGAGACCAAGCTGGCGAACGCGGTTCAGGCGCGCGCGCTGCGCCCCGCCACCGACGAGGAGATCCGCGCCATCGGGGCGGAGCCGGGCTATGGCTCGCCCATCGGCGTGCACGACGCGCTCATCGTGGCGGATGAGGCGGTCGTCAATTCGCCCAACCTGGTCGCGGGCGCCAACGAGGCGGGCTTCCACCTGCGCAACGTCAACGCCGGGCGCGATTTCACGCCCGACATCGTGGCGGACATCACCGCCGCCGGGGAGGGCGACGCCTGCCCGCAGTGCGGTCACGCCCTACGCGCGGATCGCGGCGTCGAGGTGGGGAACATCTTCAAGCTGGGCACGCGCTATTCAGCGGCGATGGGCGCGACCTTCAAGGACAGCGAGCGCGCGTCGCACCCCATCGTGATGGGATCGTACGGCATCGGCATCGGGCGGGCGCTGGCCTGCGTGGCTGAGACCCACAACGACGACTACGGCCTCATCTGGCCAATCACCATCGCGCCCTACCAGGTGCACCTTACCGCGCTGACGGGCCGCGATGAGGAAGTCGCCCAGGTCGCCGATCAACTCTACGCGGATCTGACAGCCGCCGGCGTCGAGGCGCTCTACGATGATCGCGACGAGAGTCCCGGCGTCAAATTCAACGACGCGGATCTGCTGGGGATGCCGCTGCGCATCACCGTGGGCAGTCGCGGCCTCAAGAAGGGCGTCGTCGAGCTGAAGCGCCGGGATCGCAAGGAGCGCACGCCGGTGCCGTTAGAGAAAATCATCGCGGCCATTCAGGACGAAATCGCGACGCTGGCGGCAGAGATTGAGACGCAGGTCGTTGAGGCGCCGTTCAGGGAAAGCTGACAAAGCGGCAAATAACAAATCAACAAATCAACAAATCAACAAATCAACAAAGCAACAAAGCAACAAAGCAACAAAGGAGGGCGTGATGCACGATTGGTTAGCCGATGATGTGCAGGTCAATGG
>CAZCAI010000042.1:0-1149 GCA_964496595.1 uncultured Anaerolineales bacterium | reverse complement strand
ATCGCCCCGCGCTGTTGGGCCATTCGATGGGCGCGGCGACTGCTGCGTTGGTCGCGGCCCGCTATCCAGAGCGCACGCGCGCGATCCTTCTGGAAGATCCGCCCTGGCAAGATGCGCCGCCTGACGAGCCAACCGACAAGGAGAAACCAGAACATACCATCCCAGACTGGTGGCGCGACCTCCCCAACAAGAGCCGCGCTGAGCTGATCGCCGAATGCCAAGAGGAGAATCCCACGTGGTCGCTGGCCGAGATCGAGCCGTGGGCAGAGTCCAAGCGCCAATTCGACCCCCACATCTTCAAGATCCCGGCGGGGCCGCGCCTGCCATGGCGTTCCTACATCACCGAGATCGCCTGCCCCACCCTGCTCATCACCGCCGATCCCGACGAGGGCGCGCTGGTGACGCCAGAGGTCGCCCAAGAGATCAAGCGCCTGATCCCCGACCTGCGCATCGAGCACATCGCAGGCGCGGGGCACAGCATCCGCCGCGAGCAATTCCAGCCGTACATCGCGGCGGTCACCAACTATCTGAAAGAGGTGATGGCATAGGACAATACTTGTTGTTGTGCGTTAACGTAACAGTGATAAAATAGCGCAACTTACACATCATGAATTTCACACATTTTACACAAGGAGGCTAAAAGCATGGACGCACTGAACGTTATCTTCACCCGCCGCAGCATTCGCAAGTACACGGACGAACCGGTGACCGAAGAGGAAATCAAGACGCTGTTGGAGGCCGGGATGAACGCCCCCTCGGCCAACAATCGCCAGCCGTGGCGCTTCATCGTCGTCGATGAGCGCGAGCAGCTCAACGCGATTATGGAGGCGCACCCCTACTCCAAGATGCTGGCCCAGGCGCCGCTGGCCATCGTCGTCTGCGGCGATATCACCATCTCGGAGCGCTACTGGCAGCAGGATTGCGCCGCCGCCACGGAGAACATCCTGCTGACCGCGCGCGCCTTGGAGCTGGGCAGCGTGTGGCTGGGCGTCTTCCCCAACGAGGAACGGACGGCGGGCATCAGCGGGCTGTTCGACCTGCCGGAGACCGTGCGCCCGCTATGCGTCATCGCCGTCGGCCACCCGGCGGAGGAGAAGGGCCGCGTCGAGCGGTATGACGAGGAGAAGGTACATCGGAATCGGTGGTAGA
>CAZCAI010000041.1:0-29439 GCA_964496595.1 uncultured Anaerolineales bacterium | reverse complement strand
GCTTCTCTGATGTTTGAGTACCCGTTGGTAACTGAGAGTAACTGCACCCAAATCATTTGGCAGTTGCAAGCGTCCCAGTTGCGCCTTGATGGCGATTTCCCAACCGCTGGCAGCGCTGAAGTACAAGACATTGTTGCCGTCGCTCATGACCTCACGAGCTAACACGGAAAGCTTAGGACTATCACTGATCCACCACAGAAAGGCGTGCGTATCCAGTAAAACTTTCATTGTTCGAAGGCATCCAAAATAGCTTCGGGCAAAGGATCATTAAAGTCTTCGGACATAACAATCTGGCCGGCAGCGCTACCCGGCGTGCGCGGCGGAAGAGGCTGTGGGAGCGGCATTAACCGGGCAACAGGTCGGCCTTCCTCAGCAATGATGATTTGTTCCCCCGCACGCACACGCTTGAGGAGTTGTTCAAATTGTAGTTGGGCCTCATACGCATTGATCATAACGGTCATCTTAACATCTCCCCGAATGATTATGTCTTCACTCTACTCTCATCATATCACTAATTAGCATTTTGCGCATGTTAGATTAATTGTGCTATCCCCCGACAGAAGGGCAACTCGCATCAAAAAAGCTCCCCCCGCAGGATCGCGGGGGCTTCGAGTTGCATTGCAACGATGGGAAGCTTGAGCTTGTCAAATGACGCCATTCACAGCAACTCGGCCAACTCCTCAGCGGCGCGGCGAACGTCCAGGAAGAGCAGGCCCAACTTCGCTTTGTGGCGCGCCAGGACGGACAACACCGCCATCTCGCCGACGGCGCGCAGGACGACGTAGCCCTCCGCGCCTCGGACGTAGACCTCGTCCAGGCCACCGCGCTGCAACTCGCCCGCGATGCGCTCGCCCAGAGAGAGCATCGCCGCCGCCATCGCCGCGACGCGATCCTCCTCCACATACCCCGGCAGCGAGGCCGCCATCGGCAGCCCGTCCACACTCACCAAAACCGCCGCCTCGATGTCCGGCGCTGCCATCTGTAACGCTTCCAACCGCTCCGTCAGGGCCTCCATGCGTGCCATTCCCGCCTCCCTCAAATCAAAACGAAAAAAGATTGACGTTCATCTCCACATCTACATCGTAACATCCCCCGCGCTCCAGAGGATTACATCATGATATACATCCCATAACGGCTCAATAACCCTATCGAATAAGCGAATGGGCGAATGGCGAATGGACGAGCAAAGTGTCTCAGCCCTTAATACTCAATCCTTAATTCTTGATCCTCATCCATCGGTTGACTTCCCCCCTGGCTGCGGTATCCTTAACCTATGATTTACGATCAAGTGAAAATTCATGTCCAGGCAGGCAAGGGCGGCGATGGCGCTGTCGCCTTTCGGCGCGAGAAATATATCCCCTATGGCGGCCCCTCCGGCGGCGATGGCGGGCGCGGCGGCGATGTGATCTTAAAGGTCTCCGAGCACCTCAACACGCTCTATCACTTCGCCCATCAGAAGGAGTTCCAGGCGGAGGATGGCGTCAACGGGCGCAACAAGGATATGCACGGCGCCGGCGCCGATCCGCTGATCATTAAAGTGCCGCCGGGCACACTCGTCTTCGATGCGCAGACGGGCGAGTTGCTGGCCGATCTCACAGAGAAAGGCGAGCAATTCGTCGCGGCGAAGGGCGGGCGCGGCGGACGCGGCAACGCACGCTTCGCGACCTCCACCAACCAGGCGCCGCGCATCGCCGAGCGCGGCGATCCCGGCGAGAAGCGCTGGCTCAAGCTGGAGCTGAAGCTGCTGGCCGATGTGGGCCTCGTGGGCAAGCCGAACGCCGGCAAATCCACGCTGATCTCCGTGACAACGGCGGCCAAGCCGGAGATTGCGCCCTACCCCTTCACCACGCTCCAACCGAACCTGGGCGTCGTCGCTTTAAACATCAGCCAGACCTTCGTGCTGGCCGACCTGCCCGGCTTGATCGCCGGGGCCAGCGAGGGCAAGGGCCTCGGCCACGAGTTCCTCCGCCACATCGAGCGCACGCGGGTGATCATCCATCTATTGGATGGCAACGCCTTAGATCCCATCGCCGATTTTCAAGAGATCAACGCCGAGTTGGCTGCGTTCGGCCACGGGCTGATGAAGAAACCGCAGATCGTCGCGGTGAACAAGATGGACATCCCCGGCGTCGAGGAGATTTTCCCCGCCATCAAGGAAGAAATCGAGGCGCTGGGCTACGAGGACGTGCTGTTGGTCTCCGCACTGACGCACCAGAACACGCGCAAGCTGATGGGGCGCGCCCACCAGAAGCTCCAAGAAGCGCCGATGCCCCAACTCCACCGCCCGATGCCGGCCATCATCCGGCCCCGACCGGAGGAGTTAGGCTACACCATCTCGCAGGAAGCGCCGGACGTCTGGCGCGTGCGCGGCGATCAGGTCGAATTAATGGTCCACCGCACCCCCACCCATCTGCGCGACGCCCTGATACGCCTCCACAAATATTTGGACTACCAGGGTATCCTCAAAGCCTTGCGCGAGGCCGGCGTCCAAGAGGACGATACGGTCCGCATCGGCAACTTTGAGTTCGAGTGGCGCGAGGAGATTGTGTAAATTTTCATATCATCCGCATAAAAGGTGGCTTCCTCACCACTTCGCAAAGGAGATGGGGTAAGATGATCCAACATGTAAAAATTCAAGGGTATAAATCCTTGCGGAACGTTGATATTGATTTATCCCCGCTTACCTTGATCCTCGGCCCCAATGCCGCAGGCAAAAGTAACCTATTAGATGCATTGGCATTGTTGAGCCGGATGGGGACCGAAGACACCTTACGTGAAGCCTTCGCTGAACATCGGGGTATGCCTGTAGAAGCATTTTACTATGGCAATGGGGGCATCAAGGCGCTGCTAGCTCAAAAGGCGGCACAGTTTACGATAGAAGTAGACGTCGATCTCGGGGATGATGTCGTCCAAGATGTTGAAGACCGTATTCAAAAGATGCGCGAAGGCCTTCCAGACGATCAGAAAAGCGAGAGCAAACATCGGAGACAAATTATCGAGCGCCGTTTGCGTTACACATTGACAGTAGAACTTCAAACGGACTCCGGCTACTTGCGGGTTTTAGATGAACGGTTAGTGGCCTTGAACAAGGATGGCTCAGTACGGAAATCGCGCAATGCCTTTGTAGAAAAGATGGGAGATCGTCTTCATTTACGAAAGGAAAGACAAAGCCATCCCACCGTGCATGAGATTGGATTACCTTATACACTTATCTCACGCCCGCTTTATCCCCCTCATTATCCTCACATCACTGTCTTTAAGGAAGAATTATCGCGCTGGCGTTTCTACTATTTAGAACCCAAATCTATGCGGGAAGAATCGGCCTTGAAAGAAGTGCTCACGCTGGGGCCATTTGGGAGTGATCTGGCCGCATTTTATAACACTTTACGGGCAAATAATCAGCCTCAATATCGAGCTTTGCAGAAGAGCTTAAATAACTTAATCCCTAACTTAGACGGGTTTGAAGTTGAACGCACAAGCGAAGGATTCTTACAATTACAAGTTATCGAGGCGCAAGTCCCCTTCTCGGCGCGCGTCATTTCCGAAGGCACACTGCGCATCCTGGGTTTGTTAGCCATTACAAATCCTCTCTCCCCTACAACGTTGATTGGATATGAGGAGCCTGAAAACGGTGTACATCCTCGACGTTTGCAGTTAATCGCTGATTTACTCAAAAATGCTACGAGTTCGGGAAAGCAACTACTCATCAACACACACTCACCCAACCTGCCAATATATTTTAGCGAGGCTGAAGTGACATCTGTGTTGCTTTGCCAGAAAAAAGATCGCGCCACAGTATTTAAGCCTCTGGAGTTACCGCTATTCTTCCAAAACGACGTTGAAGCTGCCGTGGGATTAGAACAAGGGACACCCTTTACCGAGCGATTAATGCGGGGAGATTTCGGTGGCTGAGATAACAATTGGCTACTTCTTGGAAGATGTAGGGCAAGAAAAGTTTATTCAAGCTCTAATTGAGCGTGTAGCGCAGGAAGTTGGCCTTGCAAACGACCTATTGCATCATGACCCACGCAATGCCACGGGCGGCAAAGGTAAAGCTGTCACAGAATTACGTAGATTTCTGCGCGATGTGCAACGCGAGACCGAAACCAGCTTTGTATTTTGGTGATCGCTATTGATGGCAATTGTCAAGGCTACCAGGGAAAATACAAACAACTATTCGATATCGTAAAACGTTCCGGCTACGGACGAAAGGTCGTCTATGCTGTGCCTGATCCTCACATTGAACGCTGGTATCTTGAAGATGCTAAAGCATTGACCCAAGCTGTTGGAGCTGAGATAAAACCAGACACGCCGCGTTATAAATGTGAAAAGGGGCGCTATAAAAACGCACTCCGTGAGGCAATCAATCAAGCAGGCGTCTATCCTCCCCTGGGCGGTAAAGAATATGCCAAAGATATCGCAGAAGCCTTGGATTTATACAAAGTCGGCAAAGCTGATGCTGGCTTTAAACATTTCGAGGAAGAACTACGCGACGCCCTAAAAAGATTGAAGAAAATCTTAGGAGAAGTTGCCGAGATATAGGACTGGCTCAAAAAAGTATCTCCAAAATTTCCCCTAACCCCGACGAGGAGGCCCGCATGCGGCGCGGAAAATGGCTCGCGCAGCGAGCAAAGTGGCTCGCGATTTTGCTCCTCTTACTCAGTACGGGCCTCGGCTTCCACACCGGAGAGGCCTCGCCCGCCGCGCCATATCTTCCCCCCGCCGCGATTCAGGGCGCTGGCCCACGCTCTCCCTACGTTAATGAAGAGGTGCAAACCTCTGGGGCGCTGACCGGGTTCTTCGAGGGCCACGCACCGACCGACTTCGACGGCTTCTTCTTGCAAGATCCCGTGGGGGATGGCGACCCCGCCACCTCCGATGCGATTTTCGTCGCGAGCGATGCCACGCTAATCCCCCATTTTGAGCCTGGCGATTGGATCACCGTCACCGGCGTCGTCGAGGAGTTCTCCGAGACCGAGGGCGCGGACTGCGCCGGCGAGGCCTGCCTCACGCGCGTGCGCGTCGATCCCACCGCCGAGAACGCCATCCAGGTCGGCGCGGCGATCTCCCTGCCGGCCGCGCTGCCCCTGACCCCGCCCGGCGATCCCGACGCGGCGGCGATCTACTGGGAATCGCTGGAGGGGATGCGCGTGACCCATCCCGCCACGGCGACCGTCGTGGGGCCGACGCGGGCGAACACGATGTGGGTGATCGCGGGCGCGGCAGGCCTCGAGCGCGTGATGCACGCCGGGCCGCACACGGGCCATCCCGTCGCCGTGCGCCACTACGAGCGCCACGGCTTGATCGACGGGCAGCTCCCACCGGGCCTGATCGTCGGCAGCACGGTGCGCAACGTCGCTGGCCCCTTGGGATTCACCGCCGGCGCCTACACCATCCTCACCCAGGCCGGCGATCCGTGGGAGGTGGTCGCGCGCGCCGCCGCGCCCCCCACTCTACCCACCTGGCCCGCGCCGGAGCCGGGCGAGTTCAGCGCCGCGACGTTTCATCTCCAGGCGCTTCACGATCCGCAAAGCGTACGACTGACCAAAGTCGTCACCACCGTGATGGGCCTCGGCTGCCCCTCGCTGATCGCGCTCCAGGAAATCCGCGCCGCGGCCATCATCACCCCGCTACAAACGGCCCTGGCGGATGCGGGCTACGCCTACGAAGCCGCCTACGCCCCTCCCGACGCGAATGGAGAGGCGACCACGCTGCTGTGGCGCCCCGATCAGGTCACTGACGTCACGTGGTCGGCGGAGTATCAGAGTTGCTCCCCTCACGGCAGCCCCGAGGCGGCGGCCTACGATGATCACTGCGCGGACGCGGGCGCCGATCTGCTACCGCTCTTCGCGCGCCGCCCCCTCGTCCTGACCGGCACGCTCACCTACGAGCGCGCCCAGACGCGCTTCGCCGCGCTCGCGGCCCACCTCCCCGCCGGCGACGATCCCGCCGTAGCCCGGCGTCGCCAGGCGCAGGCCGCCTTCCTGGCCGATCTGGGCCGGCAGATGGCGATCAGCCGCACGCGCCACGTGATGCTCTTAGGCGATCTGGGCGTGAGCGATCTCGGAGAACTTCCCGCGATCAGCACCGGCCACGCCATCACCCAAATGCTCAACGCCTGGGAGATCGTGCCGGCGGCGGAGCGCTACACCGAGATCGAGCGCGGCATCGCGCAAGCGCGCGCGCACATCCTCCTCTCGCCGCCACTCTTCTACCAACTGCAAGCGGCGGCCCCGCTTCACGTCAACGCCGACTTCCCCGATAGTTACGCCCCCGATCAGCCGACGATGTGGGGCGCTTCGGATCACGATCCCCTGGCAGCGACGTTCGACATAACGGAGCTGCTGCCCCATCTCCAGTTGACCAAGGCCGTGACGCCCACAGAGAACGTCGCGCCCCGGACGCTGGTCACCTACACCCTGGCGCTTTCCAACACGGGCGTCGTCACCGCGTACGACATCCACCTGCGCGATGCGCTGCCGGCCAACGTGAACTTCAGCGCGTGGGTGCAGCACTCGGCGGACGTGAGCGCGACCACCGCCACGCGCGTCCTCACGTGGACGGGCGACCTCCCGCCAATGCGCGGCCATCGCTGGGTCTTCACCACCCGGCTGCGGGATGAAGCCAATCTCACACTCCAGATGCCCATCCCCAACACCGCGACCTTCGATTCGGCCAACGGGGGCGCGGGAGAAGCTACCGCCATCTTCCACGTGGGCGAGCGCCTCCACTGGGCCTACCTGCCCCTACTGCTCCGAGATCTGGTTCTTTTAGATATTCGCCGGACAACTCCCTGGTACACCTCGGCGGAAGTTCCTCCCCAGTTAGCTACGCTCGGAGCGGATCGTCAGATCCGCGACGCTACGTCGGAACGGGGATCTGACGATCCCCTTGGAGCAAATTTAACTGGGGAGCCATGTATGCCACGCTGTACTAGATAGCCCTAAAGCCGCTGCGAATGGGGATAGCGCGATTGCCCGACGAATTCCTGAAGCGCCATATCGCTGTTTTACGGCTGGATAGCGAGGGGGATCTCCAACGCGCGATCCGTCACCGTGCCCGCTGCCCCTGGCCCTGCGATAGGGAGGCGCTGGCCGGCGGGATCGTACAGGCCCACGCGGAGCGCGTAGGCGCCGGACGGCAGGGCCGGCAGCGGGTGCGGATCGGCGATGATCTCGTCCGTGCGCCAGCCGTAGGTGGGATGCGCGCCCTGGCCGGGCCAGGCGTCGTCCTGGGCGACGACGGGCGCGGGCGCCTCCGCCGGCGTGACGTGCACGAAGACGGTGTAGGCCGTCTCGGTGATCGCCAGCGGCTGCCAGTAGAGCGTCAACGTAAAGGGGTGATCTGCTCGCACCGGCGCGGGTTCTAACGTGTAGCCGCGCAGGCGCGCCAACGCCGGGCCGATGGCGACCTCGTCCAGCGGCGTCATCTCCGGCGGGAGGCTGGCGCGGGCACGGTCGATCTCGACGACCGGGCCATATTGTTGCGCCGCCACTGAGGGCGCGTCGAGCGCAATCTCCAGCGGCGCCCGCATCCCCTGCGCCCGGCAGTGAATGGGCAGATGAAAATGACTCTGCACGCGATCCCCCACCCGCCACGTCTCCGGCGGGACGGCGGGCGCGATGGGCGCGGCGACGACATTCTCCCCCAGCGCGACCTGCGCCTCGAAAGTCTGCGTCAGCGGCGCGGCGACCTCCCAGAAGAGCTGCCCGCTCAGCGTCTCGCACGGCTTCACCTCCGAGCGGTTCACGTTAGCGGCCAGCAGGCGCAGCGGCCTATTAGGTGCAGTGACCGTCGGCGTGACCGGCGTCAGGTGCGCGGGGATCGCGGGCGGTTGCTGCGGGCGCGCGATCTGCACCTCGCCCAGGGGCGTCGCCTCACGTTCTCCCCCATCGTAGAGAATCAGCTCCAGGCGATAAGCGCCGGGCGGGATGCCCGCCGGCAGCGGCATCTCGTAATGGCCCAAGACGAGCGTATCCGCCGGCCAACGCTCCGGGCGATAATCGCCGCCGCCGGGCGTCCCTTCGATGCGCTGCCATTCCTCTCCATTCGCCTGATTTGCACCATAAAGGCGCAGCGAGACGCCGTAAACACGGTTCTCGTGCGCTTCCGGCGTGGATGTGCGCCACCATGTCGTGATCTCCAGCGGCGCGTCGGCGGGCTGCGGCGCTTCCGGCCGGCGATAGCCCCAGAGCGTGAGGCCCGGCAGCAGCTCGATCTCCGGCCGGGCCGTCGTGGCGGGGAGGTCGGGGTAGGCGGACGGCTGGTCCAGGGCGATGTAGTGCAAACCGACCTCGTGGAACTCCGGCGTGGGCTGCTCCTCCCCGATCTGCCGGAGGAGCGTGAGCGCCAGCCCGGTGGGATCGGTGACGTCGGCGATCCAGGTGACGACCCAGACGCCCGACGCCTCGCGCAGGGCCTTATTGAGCAGGGGCGCGGTGTTGGTGTAGTGCAACACATTCTCCACGTCAAGCAGATCGTCCGGCGGGAGCGGCAGGGTCTGCTCTGGCCCGGCGTAATAGTACCACGTCGGGGCCACGGCGCCGGTCTCGATGATGACGATGTCATCGGGTTGGCGATGCGCCTGCACGTAGGCCGCGACGCCGCGCCAATCGTCGTGCGCGTAGGCCGGGTTCAGCAGCAGATTGGCGTCCGCGCGGAGCAACACCGCGCCGGTCGCCAGCGTGATCACCGCCAGCAGCGCATTCGCCAGGCGACGCCGGCGGCGCGAGGGCAACGACGCGGTTGTCCCCCAGGCGAGGGCCAGCGCCAACAGCGGCCCCGGCGCGAAGAGGGCGGCGTGCCTCGGCGCCCACTTGGGCAGATCGCGATAGATATAGCAGAGGATCGTCAGCGGCGGGAGCGTGGTGAGCAGCGGATAGAGGCCGGCCAGTGGGCGCTGGCGCGTCAATGCGAGCGCCAGCGCGGCCAGGATGACGATCCCGCCGCCCAACGCGGCGCCCACGTCCGCCGAGAGGAATTTGCCCACGGTGACGCCGCGCAGCGTCGTGCGCACAAAGGCTCCCGGCGGGAGGTGGCCGGCCCAGTAGCCGCGATTGTCCCCCAAGTGCTGCGCGGCCCCGATCAGCCAGGGGAGGTAGAGCAGGAGGGCTAAGGCGGTCGGTATCACTAAGGCGCGAATCACGGCGCGGCGATCCTCCTGCGAGAAGGCCTGGGACGGGCGGCGGATCAATATCCACAGGACGAAGAGGCCCTGGCCCAGCAGCCAGAAGCCCGCCAGGACTAAGGTGTAGAGCGCGGCGCACATCGTCGCGCCCCAGAGCCAGGCCCAGCGGCGGCGATGTTCCGGCGCGCCGAAGAGCGCCTCCAGCAGGGCCATAGCGGCGCAGAGGGTGAGCGCGAGCAGGGGGCCGTACATCCGCACCTCGCGCGCGGCCCAGAGGAGGGGCGGCGCGATAGCGAAGAGGGCCAACGCGGCGATGACGCCCCGCCGCTGCCGGGTGAGACGCCAGACGATCCGGGCCGCCGCCGCGATCCCGACGATGCTCAACAGGGCGGAAGGCGCGCGCAGGGCGAATTCGCTCGTCCCGGCCACGGCGGCCCAGCCCCGCCAGAGGAAGTAGGTGAAGGGTGGGATGATCTCGCGCAGGCTGGAGGCGATGGATTGCTGGGGCGAGACCTGCGTGGCGACCCACCAGGTGTAGGCCTCGTCGTACCAGAGGCTCGGCGCGCCCAGGCGCCAGCAGCGCAGGGCGAAGGCCGCGAGCAGCAGGGCCAGCGCGAGCCAGCGAGGACGGCGGCGCTTCACGGGTTGGTTTCCCAGAGGATGAAGGCGTTGTGAGGCAGAGGCGCGCCCGCCTGATCTTCGATCCGGGCGGGCAGGCGCTCGCCGGTCTCTGGATGATAGAGGCCGACGGCGATGCGGGCGATGTCGCCCTCATCCGGCGCGGGCAGCGTGTGGATGTCGATGATCCGGTCGCCGGGTTGCCAGAGGCTCGTGGGGAAGTGACCGCTGCGCGGCGGGCCATCGCCCGTCGCCAGGAGGTTGCCGTCGGCGTCGTAGGCGTGAACGAAGACGGTGTAGTCGGCGGCGAGGGGCGCGATGCTCTCCCAGGCGAGCGCGACGTGCCACGCGGTGGGGTTGCGCTCGATGTGGTAGGCGCGCAGTTCGGCGGCTTCGCCAAAGCGCGGCGGATCGGGCGGATGTTGCCCGTCGGTAAACAGGGGCGGATTTCCGTCGGGGACGCGCAGTAGGTTTAAGGGAGCGGCGTCGCCGACGAGCGCGCCTGCTTGCTGCACGGGGATGCGCTGCCCGCTCTGCGGATCGAGCATCGCGGCCTGCACGCGCCACGCGCCCGTGACGTAGTCGCCGGCGGGCAGCGGGATGACGTAGTGATCGCGCCAGATCGGCCCCGCCGGCCACGCTGACGTGGGCAGATTGCCGCGTCCGGGCCAGTGGTTGTAGTTCAGGCGGAGCGTCGTGTCGCCCGGCGCGGGGGAGACCAGTTGCAGGGCCATCGTCCAGTCGGCGGGAGGCGTTTCTCGCGCTTGCCAGTAGAGCGTGAGATCCAAGGCGGGCGCGCAGTACGAGGACGAAGCGAGCAGACAGCGCGCCGTGGGTTGCGTGATTTGGGCCGTGTAGCCGCGCAGGGCGATGCTTCCGTCGGCTGCGTCTGCCGCCTGGAAGACCAGTTCAGTGGGATTAGGCGGCGCGGCCTCGGCGGGCAGTCGAGGCGGCGGCGCGAAGAGCAGCACCGGCCCGAAGCGCAGCGCGACCAGCGCCCAGATCGGCAGGAAGGCGGCCCAGATCCGCAACCAGCGGCGCGAGACGAGCGCATCCCATCCGGCCGCCAGGAGCACGGCCAGGGCCGAGGCGGCGGGGAAGAGCAGGCGTCCGCCGGGCGCGGGCGTGATCGTGTTCCAGCGCACCCAGGCCAGGGTGATGACGGCGAACCAGATCGCGCCGAGGGCCAGGCCCACCCGTTGCCGGAGATCGAAGCGCCGCCAGCCGAGCGCCAGCCCCACGAGGCCGCCCGCCATCAGCAAAAGATAGGGCCAGTAGAGCGCGCGCGGGTAGAAGGAGCAGGGCATCTGCCCCCAGTAGGAGAGCGCCATCAGCCGGGCCTCGCCCCAGGCCGGCGGTGCGGCGCGGCGACCGACCTTCTCTAACATCGGGGCCAGCGCGGTGGGATCGCCGTAGAGGCGCAGGTTGCGCAGCAGCCAGGGGGCAGCGATCAGCAGCGCCGGGATGATCAGCAGCAGCGCCCAGGTCGCCAGGCGGCGGAAGGCGTCACGCCACCATCGAGCGTCGCGCTCGGCGGGGAGCCGCTCCTGCCAGACGCGGATCATCAACGCCAGCCCACCCAAGCCCACCAGGCCCAAGCCGCTCAATTTGGTGAGGAAGGCCAGCCCGCTGAGGACGCCGTAGCCGATCAGCCGGCGCGGCGTGGGGCCGGCGCGCCAGAGGTCGTAGGCCAGAACGAGGCCCCAGGTCGCCAGCGGGGTGACGAGGTTGTCGTTGTTGATCCCGGCGGCGATGAGGAGGAATTGCGGGTTGAAGGCGACGATGACGGCGGTGAGGAGGGGGATCGGGCCGGCGGGGAAGAGGCGGCGGGCCAGCGCCCACGCGCCGGCGACTGTGGCGAGTTGGAACAGCGTCGAGAAGGCGCGCAAGAAGTGCAGACGCAGGGGGACGCCGGGCCGCGTCCAGGTGGCCTTGTTATAGAAGGTGTCCGACGGGCCACAGGCCACCAGACTTTCCGGGATGCGCTCGGCGGGGTAAGGTTCGGCGGGGAGGCCCCAGAGGCGGCGCCACGTGGCAGCGGCGATGTGGTAGAGCGGCGGCTGCGATGCTTCTTGGAAGACGTGGTATCCGGCGGCCTCGGCCTCGCCGTGGATGGGCAGGCGTCCGGTGTCGGCGATGTGGCGCACGACCTCGGCGTGCTCGATCTCGTCGAGGTTCTCGTAAAGGGGAACGGCGGCGTTCCACGCCAGCGCGGAGGCCAAGAATGCGACTAGAATGATCAGCAAGGCGGGGGAAAGTTGTTTAATCATCGCGTCGCCGGTCGGATTGGTATCCGGTGATGTCATTTGGCTGTGATTCGCTCCCAATCGATTGGATGATTTTCTTAGGGGGGAGTATATCATGCTCTGGTGAGGATGCTACTGTTGGGAGTACCTCAGCGGTTGGCGTTTTTAGCCCCGAAGGGTTTCAAGACCCTTCGGGGCTGATGTTAGAATGGGCGTTCAATATGAGCCTTACTCCCGCCGCTTGAGCGTCACCGGCAGGTAGATGTGGTGATTGCGCGTGCCATCCGTTTGTCTGAGCACCAGCGGCAGATAGACCTTGGGGTTTTCGGCTGCCGCCTCGAAGGCAGCCGTGATGTGCAGATCCTGGGTCATCGTCACCACACAGGCTCCCGTCCCGGTGCATGGGTCGCTCCAGCCGAGGAAGGGCGAGCCGAATAGGAGCGAGCCGCTCTCCGTCTGGGCCGTCAGTGTGACGCGCTCGCCGGCGGTGAAGGTGGCTATACACGTTGTGCCACAATCGATGCCCGGCGGATCGCTGCGCACAATCCCGTCTCCTGTGACGGTCACGCTCAGGACGTGGGTGGGAAGGTTCGTGACCCGCGTGAAAGGCCGCCCGTTATTCAGCGCCAGCGCCACATTGCCGGTGGGATCGACGGCCTGGACGAAGTAGTAGAGTGGATCATCCACCGGGGGCATCGTCGCCTCGGCATAGCCGCTTGCAGGGTTGTAGGGCAGCTCGATCTTGTCCCAGCTTGTCGGGTTGGCCGTGTGATAGAGCACGACCACCCGCGCCACCGACCCGCTGTCATCCTCGACCAGCACGCGCCAGCGGAGCTTCTGGGGGCCGCGGATGGCTTCCACCTGCCAGATGCTCGGCGCGAGGTAGTCGGTGGCGGTGAAGGGGGCGTGATAGATCTCGAACTCCGCCTCGGTGTAGAGCCACTGCACGCCTGTCGTGGGCGTGGTGGCGTCGATGGGACAGGGCGCGCGTCCGCCGGGTGGGCAGAGGAGGTCGCAATCCTCGTTTGCGACGAATTGACCGGGCGTCAGCACCAGGCGCTCGTAGACGCGCCCCTCGATGGAGAGCAGGCGATTGACTGTCGCCACGTTGATGGGATACCAGCCGGTGTATGGGAAGGTCGGCTCATCGTTGCTGATGACCTCGTCCGTCGCGAGGCGGGCGATGACCGGATCAACCTCGCGCCCATCGAAGGCCCCGCCGACCAGCAGGACGCCGTGCGCGAGCGCGTCATCTTGATGGATGTCGATGCTGGTGCGCGGCATGAGGGGACGCCCGGCGACGGCCAATTCATCGTCCGCGCCCTCAATGACGGCGTAGCTGCCCAGATGGGTGATTGTGTGGGTGATATAGGTGAAGTCCACGTTGATCCCCGTGGTGAACACGCCATTCGCCGTCAGGCGCCGGGGTGTGGGGATGGGATGTCTTGTCACGGCCACGGGAGAGGCGTCGGGCGCGGTGGTCGTGGTGATGGGCAAATGCACGCGCCACATCGGCATGCCGTAGAGCGTCATCACCGCCAGCGCCTTTTCATCGTAGTTGCTGAACGTGGAGGCCGAGAAGCTGTTGTAGTAGCGCTGCTTGGCGCGCAGAAGCGCGCGGCCCACCGTCGGCTGCTCGCCATCCTCCCAATAGCCCAATTCCTGCATCAGATTCGCGGCCAGGCGTTCCGAATAGGCGATCTCCTCCGAATCGCCGTAGCCGTAGCCCGTGTTGCCGATGAAGGTCGCGCCCTGGCGGAGGAAGGCCTGCGCCCAATCGGTGGCGGTTTCGGGCGAGGCTGCGTCGTCATCGGGCACGTTCAGGCCCGAATGGCAGCCGACGGAGACGACCAGCGACCCGCTGTAATCGGTGGTCGCGGTGACCTCGGTAGCGGCGACGGTGGCGGGCGTGTTGGGGAACAGCTCGTAGTGCTGGAAGTGCGCGTTCAGCGAGTTGATGCCGTGCGCATCCGGTGTAAAGACGTTGGCGCGGAAGGCGGCGGCGTCCCAAGTGTTGTTGATGAGCGGCGTCACGGGCGTCACGCCGTAAGCGCCCAGCGTGGCGCTGATCTCATTGGCTTGATCCAGCAGGAAATCGTAGCCGGTGACGACCGCGTCGGCGGGCGTGAGGACGCCATCCAAGGCCAGGAAGGTATCGATGGCCGTCGCCATCTCCGAGGGTTTCTCCACCAGCCGCCCGATGGCGATCTGGGGGACGTAGAGTTCGCGCCCTTTGAAGGGGAGCGGCAACAGCCCGGCGTAGTAATCGTCGCTGAGCATATAGCGCCTGGCGAGCGAGGATTTCAAGTTGGCTGCGTAGGCCGTGTCGGCATATTTGCGCTCGTTGGCGACGAGGCTCTCATCGCGGAGACGGCGGTAGGGCAGGCTGCGATCATCACCGATGATGAGCAGGGTGCGCAGATTCTCATAGCGCGGGGCCATCCGGTAGAGCAACGATTTGATGTTCCGCGCGACGAAGTTGGCCGCCTGGGGCTGCTCCGGGTGCTTATCCCAATGCTCGTAGGCGCGGACGATGGCCGGGTAGTCATCCAGATAGATTACCTTGCCGTTGACGGCGGGATGGGCGGCCAGCGCCTGCACCCTGGTGAGCAATTGCGAGGCGGTGATCGTGTCGGCGCCGGTGTAGAGCTGCGCGAGCCGCGTGGGATTGACGAGAATCAGGGTGTGGATCGCCGTGTCGGTGAGGGGCGCGCTGAAGGTGATGGGCACGGTGGCGGTGATGAGATCGATGGTCGGCGTGGCCGGCGGCGTGACCCAGGCCGTCAAGGTGTAGGGATGGGTGGCGGTAAAGGGCGCATTGTCGTTCACGGCGATGTAGTAGGGGCCGGCCAGCTCGTGAACGTTGTAGATGATCTCTTCAGTGGGGACGTCAGGATACATAGAGACGCCGACCAAGGCGCCGATGTCGCCCAGGCCGGGCACATTGCCCAGACTGCCCAGGTCGCTCAGCGCGCCCAGATCACTGAGCGCGCCTAAGTCGCTCAACGCGCCCAGGTCGCTCAATGCGCCCAAATCGCTGAGCGCGCCTAAGTCGCTCAAGGCCCCCAGATCGCTCAATGCGCCCAGGTCGCTGAGCGCGCCTAAGTCGCTCAACGCGCCCAGATCACGCAGTTGGCCGGTCTCCTCATCGATCTCCGGCGCGAAGAGGAAGAGGTCGTAATCGCCCTGAGCGCTGACCAGCGTGACGGTGAGTGTCGAATCGGGGAGGGTGATGGGCAGACGGTACCAGTCGGTATCGTCCTCGCTGACCAGCGTGGAGGTCAATACGATGTGCCGACCGGTGAGCGGTTCGGCTGTCTGGCGGGAGTCGTTCAACTGCAACTCATACGCGCCGAGATCCACCACGCCATCCGTGATGCGCGGGTTGCCGTCGAGGTCGGTGGTGATGGTGACGGGCACGGCGGCACTGTCGCCCGCGTTGATGGCCGGGGAGCCGAGCCGGAGGCGATAATCGCCAGCAGTGGGCGTGACGAACAGCGGATCGGCGGTGAGCAAGTTCGTGCAGGTTGCGCCGCCGGGGCAACCGCCCTGCACCAGGGCGTGATCCAGCGTGACCTGCATAGCGTTGACACTGTACAGTTGCGGGGCATTGGGCGCGCTATTGCCCCACAAAATCACGTTGGCGAAAGCGTTGAAAGTATAATCATGATTGTACATCCCCCCGCCGTTTTGGTCCGCCTGATTGCCGCCGAAGGTCACGTTGGTCAGCCAGAGATCATGATAAAAGTTGTGTAGCCCGGCGCCGTTGCCGCCCGCCTGGTTGCCGTCGAAAATGACGTTGATCAAGCGCGTGCCGCCGCCATAGTAGAGGTGCAGCCCGCCGCCGTCTTGCCCGGCCTGGTTGCCGCTGAAGGCCACGTTGACCAACCGGAGGGGGCCGTAATAATTCCCGATCCCGCCGCCGGACGCAGCGGCCCGGTTGCCCCGGAAAGTCACATGGGTCAGATTGGCGGAACTCCAGACGCCGAATATCCCGCCGCCGTGGTTGCCCGCCCGGTTGCCGCTGAAGAACACGTTGACCAGACTGGGACTGCCATAATCATTGAGCATCCCCCCGCCGTTGTTGTGGGGACTTGCCCCGTTGGCCCATCCGGCAGTGATGGTGAAGCCGTCGATCCGGGCGGTCGTGGTCACGCCGCTGCCGGTGACGACGTGATAGGCGTTGGCGCCGGTGATGTTAGCAGTGTCCGTCACTACGCCGTCCGCGTCCACACCGTCGTTGCCATCCAGGTCGCCGCTGAGGACGGTGACGCGCGCTTCCCAATCGCGCTGGTCGCGCGCTGTCTCTGTACCGGCGAAGCCGCCGTAGAGCGCGACGCCGTTCTTGAGCTGGAACGTGCTGCTGCGTGCCGTCCCCGGTTTGTAGACGCCCTCCGCGACCCAGATTTCGTCGCCGGCAACGGCGACTGCCAGCGCGTCCTGCACGTTGGTGAAGGCGTCCGTCCACGAGATGCCCGTCGCCCCGCCGGTGGCGTCGGCATCGACGTAGAGGGGATTCCACTCATACGCGCCGAGGTCGACTGCGCTGTCCACGATGCGCGGACTGCCATCGAGGTCAGTGGCGATCTCCACCGGCACGGCGCTGTTATCGCCGACGTTGATGGCCGGGCTGCCGAGTTGGAGGCGATAATCGCCCGTGGCTGGCGCGACGAACAGCGGATCGGCGGTGAACAGGTTGGCGCAATTCGCGCTGGCGGGACACCCGCCCTGGATGTCGCTATAACTGAAGCCCGGCACACCGGCGTTAATACCCACCTGGTTCGGTGTGTTGCCCCACAGGATGCTGTTCTGGATCACCGGATTGCCGCCCCAGTTGTACAGCGCGCCGCCGCCAGCGGCCTGGTTGCCGCTAAAGGTAACGTTGATGAAGGCGCCGTCGCCGTGGTTCATCATCCCGCCGCCCCATTTTGGTGCCGTGTTGTCACGGAACAGAACGTTGATCAACGTTGGGCTGCTGTTGTTCCAGTTCGCCATCCCGCCGCCGCTGTAGTAGTTGTAATATGAGGGATCTGTACCAGTCCCTGCCTCGTTGGCGATAAAACTGGTGTTGATAATCAGCGGCTGCCCGGCCTCGGCGTTGAACATCCCGCCGCCCAGGCCCCAACTGCGATTATGCCTAAAGATGACATTGGCGACGGTAAGGCTGGAGCGATAATTCTTCAACCCACCGCCGGCATTCCACGCATCGCTGGCGTTGCCATCCGCAATGGTAAAGCCATCCAGCACGGTGGTGGCATCCAAATCTGTGCAAATGACGACATTCTGAGTGTTGTCGCTGGTGTCGCCGGGCACGCCGATGTCGCCGCTGAGGGTGGTGATGTGGGCGCGCCAATCGCGCTGATCGCGCGCCGTCTCCGTCCCGGCGAAGCCGCCGTACAGGCGCACACCGTTCCTCAGCACAAAGCTGACACTCCGGTCAGTTCCGGCGGTGGGCTTGTAGGTGCCTTCGGCCACCCAGATTTCATCGCCCGCGACGGCGATCGCCAGCGCGTCCTGCACGGTGGTGAAGGCGTCCGTCCACGAGAGGCCGGTCGCCGCGCCGGTGGCGTCGGCATCGACGTACAGGGGGCGCCATTCATACGCGCCCATGTCCACTGCACTGCCCTGGATACGCGGATTGCCCTCCAGGTCGGTGAGCACGGTCACCGCGCTGTTGTCCCCGGCGTCAATGGCCGGCGATGTGGGCTGGAGCCGCAGGTCGCCGTTGGCCGCGTCCACAAAGTGCGGGTCGGCATTGATATTCCCCGTCCCTGTGGCATAGGCGGCTTCCTCAACGATGGAATAGGTTATATTGAGCGCCTCGTCAAGATTGGTGAGGTTGCCCTGATTGCCCCAGAAGATGCTATTGGTGAAGTCAATCGGCGTTTGTCCGCTATTCCAGCGAGTAATGCTAATTGCCTCGGAGGCCGCGCCGGAAAAGGTGCAGTTGATGAAGTGGGGTTGCGTGTTGGCATTGCCATCGTCATACCCGATGTGGTTGTTACCATTGGCGTGGAAGAGGCCATTGATGATTGTCGCACTGATGTCGCCCCCATCGTCAAGAAAGTAAATGGCCCCGCCGTCCCCGTCGGCATGGTTGCCGCTGAAGGTGACGTGGGTCAGGTTGGGGCTGCTGACACCGCCGGATCTGCCATCATTGAACATCCCACCGCCCAAACCGGCCGAGTTGCTGGCGAAGATGACGTTGGTCAACGTCGGGGTGCTGTTGTAGTTATACATCCCGCCACCGTGGTATGCTGAATTGCCGGTGAAGGTGACGTTGGTCAACGTTGGACTGGCGCTGTAGTTGAGCATCCCCCCACCGCTTACGGTAGCCGAGTTACTAGTGAAGACGAGGTTGCTCAGCGTCGGGTTGCCGGTATTACTGTACATCCCGCCCCCGCGATCGTGAGGGTTGCTGCCATTCGCGTTGCCGCTGATGATGGTGAAGCCGTCCAGCACGGCGCTGGCGTCCGTGCCGCTGCCGGTCACGACGTGGTAGCTGTTGTCGCCGGTGTTCCCCACCGCGCCGATGTCGCCGCTGAGGACGGTGACGTGTGCTTCCCAATCACGCTCGTCACGCGAGCTTTCCGTCCCCGCGAAGCCGCCGTAGAGCGCGACGTCATCCCGCAGCGTGAAGGTGGAGAGGCGGTCGTTGTCCACCTGCCCCGCGCCCTCGTCGGGATAGTAGACGCCCTCCGCGACCCAAATCTCATCGCCGGCAACGGCTGCCGATAGCGCATCCTGCACGGTGGTGAAGGCGTCCGTCCACGAGAGACCGGTCGCCGCGCCGGTCGCGTCGGCATCGACGTAGTAGATCACGGCGGCGGGCGCATACGGGTCGGGATCGATGGGGGCGGCCAGGGCCACATCGGTTGAGATCAGCATAAATATACTTAATATCAGGGCTAATATGACCGTCGTCGCAACCGTGGTCGATTTTGAAATCAATTTGGGATTCATTGCTAACGCTCCTTTGGCGGTATTCTCTCTAACGAGATTGGCTATGATGCGACCTATCGAACAGTATTTCATCATCATCTTCTCCTCCTCGAACACAGCCCAAACCATACTCATGGTATCTGTTTGGTTTGCGAGTAGACTAAGGTGCAACGCACTTGAGCTTCAGGAAAGGCGCTGTCTCATGTAGCAAATGCCTGGCGATAAGTCCACAAGTGCGTTGCACCTTAACTAGCGACCAATGATGCGACAATGGCCGGAGCCGTCGTCCCTTGGTCGTGGGCGTAGCTCTGCACCAGCTCACGGTGCGCGGGGACGTTTTCCAAAAAGGATTGCCGGGCGTCGGGGTTGATTTTGCTGACATGCGCCCGTAAGGTATCAAAAGCCTGCTCCAAAATCTGGGAAGCGCGCGGCTCCAAAGCGGCTTGCAGCACGCGATAGCAAATTAAGTATACTTGGAAAGGATCTTCCATGCCACTTACGCTGCCCTCCCCATCCAAATAGGCCAACACCGCCGCGACGTGCGCTTGCGCCTGAGAAATCTCATCTTGTAGCAGGGCGACGCGGGCCAGCCCGGCGCGCGCTTCTATCGCCAGGTGCTGCTCCCCCAACTCGCTGCGGATGTCCACGGCGTGCTGATAGGCCGCCGTTGCCTCATCCCATTGCTGCAAGCCCGTCAGCGCGTGCCCCAGGTTGATCAACGCCGTCGCGTGCAATGAGCGGTTGCCGATCTCCTGGGCCAAGCGCGCCGCGTGCTCTCCGTCGTCGCGCGCCTGCTCATACTCGCCCAATTGACGGGCGGCCTCGCTCAAGTTGATCAACGCGCGCAACTCGGCGGCTTGATCCCGCATCTCCCCTCCAATCTCCAGGCACTGCCGATAATGCGCTCGCGCCTCGGCATAATGGCCCAGCATCGCTTGCAGGACGCCCAGATTATTGAGCGTCGAGATTTCCGTGCGCCGCTCGCCGATCTCGCGCCGGATCTCGACCGCTTGCCCGTAGAGATCCAAAGCGCCGGCATAGTCGCCCTGGGTGAAGGCGACGGTGCCCAGCATGTGCAGCGCCGCGCTTTCCCCGCTTCGATCCTCCAATCGGCGGCAGGTCTGCAACGCTTGCTTGAGATAGTCTTTGGCCTTCTCTCCCTCGCCCAGCCGGCGGCAGATGACGCCGAAGTTGCGCAAAACTTGCGCTTCGAGATCGAGACGCGCGGCCTGGTGCGCCAAGGCCAGCGCTTGCTCCAGATGCTCGCGGCTGGCGGTGTAATCGCCTTGCCCCTGGAGCGTCCAGGCCCATCGCAGGTGACCGGTCGCCTGTCGCCCTCGATCCTGCGCCATGTCCGCCCAGTCGATGGCGCGTTGCGCGGCCGCGATGGCCGCCGGATAATCGCTGGTGGCTTCGGCATACGCCGCCTGCCGCAACGCGACCTCGGCTCGCTGGTGCGGATCGCTCAGCGCTCGCGCCAACTTCTCCAATTCGGCCAAATCCTGGGCCTGGGCCGCGCGCGCGGCCTGCAACTCGTAGGCCCGCTCGCGGATCAGGAACATCTCGTAGCGCGCGGCCTGTTCGGTCTCCGGCGTGAGGGCCAGCGCGCGGCGGATGTAGGTGGCCGCATCGGCGTGGGCCGCGCGGGCGAGCGCGTGCTCGCCGGCCAGCTTTAAATAATGGCGCGCGCTGTCGTCGTCCCCGGCTTCCTCAAAGTGCCAGGCCAACTGCCCGGTGATGTCGTTGACCCCCAAAGCAGATGCGGAGGCGCCCATAGGCTCAAGAAACAATCGTTCCAGCGCCTCCGCCGCCTGCTGATGATAGGCGCGCCGCTCCTTGAGCAGAATGCCGCTGTACGCGGCCTCTTGCGTCAATTGGTATTTGAACACATATTCTAAATCCACCCCCTGCGCCCGCTCTTGAATGAGCGTCTCGCGCTGGAGGGTCAGCAGATGCGCGTGCAGCGATTGTTTCTCTTGGGCAAGTTCGGCGAGCACCTGGTAGAAGAACGACCGGCCAATCACGGAGGCCAGTTGCAGGATGTGTTTGGTCTCCTGCTCAAGACGGTCGATGCGCGCCCGCAACACCCCGTGCAGCGTGTCGGGGATCGTGATGTCATCCACGTCTTGGGTCGCTCGCCAGCGCCCCGTGGCGGGATCTTGCACCATCGCGTCGCTATCGATGAGAGAACGCAGCAGTTCTTCGATGTAGAAGGGGTTGCCCTCGGCATAGGCGAGGATGCGCTGGCGCAATCGGGGCGGCAACACGTCCTCGGCGCGCAGTAGATGGCTCACCAGCGCGACGCTTTCATCCGCGCTCAGGGGATTCAGCCACACGTCGGTATGGCGGTGGCGATAGCGTCGCGCGGCTATCTCCTTGATGCGCCAGCAGGCGTGCTCCGTCTCCGGGCGCAGCACGCAGAGCAGGAGCAGAGGCGCGCGATCGGTCAGCGCCAGCAGACGCTCCAGCAAATCCAGTGAGGTGGGATCGGCCCAGTGGAGGTCCTCGCAGACGATGACGAGCGGCTGTTGCCGGGCGGCGCGCTCGATGAGCGCGGCGATGGCGTGGAAGGTGAGGGTCTGCAGCCCCTCGGCCTCGATGCCGCGCAGTCGAGCCTGGGCCGTATCATCCAACGGGAGCGAGAGGAGTTGGGCCAGGAAGGGGTAAATATCATCGAATTGCTCTGGGGCCAGGGTGCGCACGCGCGCGCGCAGCGTCGCATCCACGGCCGCGGGCGCATCCTCTGGGGTGATGTGCAACATATTGCGCAGCACGTCCAACCACAGCAGGTAGGCAATGCTGCCGCTGTAGGAGAGACAGCGGCCTTCGACCCAGGTCAGATGCTCGGCGACGTCCGAATCGCGACTCTCGGCGATCAGGCGGGATTTGCCCAGTCCGGCTTCGCCCACGAGCGTCACGATCCCGCCGGAACCGTGGCCCAGGCGCGCGACGGCGCTCTGGAGCGTTTGGGCTTCGGCCTCGCGCCCCACGAGCGGCGCGGCTAATCCCTCGATGCCGCGCGCTTTGTGATACGCCGATTTGGCCTTGAGCAACTGGTAAACGGGCACGGGTTTGGATTTGCCCTTGAGCGACATCGGTTCCAAGGTCTCGAACTCGAAGATGGGCGCGGTCAGGCGGTACGTGTCCGGGCCGACTAGAATCTCGCCCCGCTCCGAGGCGCCTTCCAAGCGAGCGGCCAAATTCACCGCGTCGCCCATCACCGAGTACTCCCGGCGATCCTTCGTGCCCAAATCACCGGCGATCACGAGGCCGGTGTTGATCCCAAAGTGCAGGCCGAGGTCGGCGCCGTGCTGAGCGTTGAACGTTGTGAGGCGCCCCTCCATCTCCAGCGCGGCGCGCAGGGCGCATTCGGGGTCATTTTCGTGAGCGACGGGCGCGCCGAAGAGCGCCATGATCTCATCGCCGATGAATTTGTCCACCGTGCCGCTGTATTTCTCGACGACGGGCACCAGCGTCTCGAAACACGCGTTCATCAGATCGCGCACGGCCTCGGGGTCCATCGTCTCGGAAAGCGCGGTGAATCCGCTGATGTCGGCGAACATAATGGTGACGAGTTTGCGCTCGCCGCGCAGTTTGGGCGCGTCCGCTTGTTCCGCCTCCTTGAGAGCGGCCAACTTCTCGCGCATCGGCGCCAGCCCCGCATCGACGATAGTATCTCCCAAAATCACCCGCTGGGCTTCCAACGCGGCGATGGCTTGTTCCAGTTGTTCACGTTCGGTAGTCATCGTTTATTCTCCCTCGAAATAACCTGATAAGTTGTGGCCGGTGTTTTTTATCCTCCTAAAGCGGGAACGCCGGCCCCCACCATACGAGCTATATCCTGCACCGCACCGATATAGAGCCACTCAAGCACCTCTTTCACACGCGCCTGTATAGACAATCTTGAATGCCAACACCTACCACAAGTATACGTACGTTCCACAAAATCACCATCTAAATCTTCCCGTAACCGCGTGCAGCGCGCCACCACTTTATCCCCCCATCGTGAGCTTTTCAGCGGAGTCATGATAAAATAGGGACTATGGACGTTCGAAAATCCAACACCACCCCAACCCTTGCGAAGGTTGCGTTATATCGTCATCAACACAACGCTGTTCACGCACCTCACGCCATCCCAGCAAGCAAATCCGCCCCCAACCTTCGCAAGGTTAGCCAAGGGGGACCATGTCCGTGAAGCGCCCCCACCCCCTGATAGTGCTTCTCGCAGCCTTTGCCCTGCTGGCGCTGACGCATAGTTGGGCCACGCCGATCTTCGAGGCGCCCGACGAAGTGTGGCACTACGCTTACGTGCGCTGGCTGGCCGAGGGCCATGGCCTCCCGCCGATGGATAGCGATGTCAGCGGCGCTCATCAGCAGGTCGCCCAGCCGCCGCTCTATTACATGGCAGCGGCCCTGGTCAGCGCGCCCTTCCCCGATGACGATCTGGACGATCTGATGTGGGGCAATCCACACTTCGGCTATCAAGGGCCGCTGACGAGCGCCGACAACAAGAATATGCTGATTCACCCGCCGGATGAGCGCTGGCCCTGGCCCTGTGGAATATATCAGAGAGAAAGAGGAGCAGAGCAAAACCATATTCCACAGGGCGGGTGCGAAGCCGTGCGGACGATCCACCTCACCCGGCTGACCTCGCTCCTCTTTGGGATGATGACGGTGGCGGCGGCCTGGAGCCTCGGCCACGAGACGTTCCAGACGCGGCGTGGGGCGCTGCTCACGGCGGCGCTGGTGGCGTTTCACCCCCAGTTCGTCTTCATCAGCAGCGTCGTCAGCAACGATAGCGCGGTCGCGGCCTTAGCCACGGCCACGCTGTGGATGACGGCGCGGGTGCTGCGGCGCGGCCTCACACTGCGCCGCGCGCTGGCCGTCGGCGCGCTCACGGGTTTGAGCATCCTCTGCAAGACGAGCGCGCTGCTCCTGTTCCCCTTAGTCGGCGCGGCATGCCTCTGGCGGGGATGGCGCAACCGCCGGCCGATCCGCGACCTCATCGCCCCGCTGAGCGCCTACGGCGCGAGCGCGCTGCTCGTGGGCGGATGGTGGTACGCGCGCAACGCGATCCGCTACGGCGCGCCGCTGGGCCTGGCGGCGCACACCCAGACGCTCTGGGCGCGGGCCGAGCCGGCGTCGCTCTGGGCGCTGATCCCGGAGCTGCCGCTCCTGCTGCGCTCGTTCTGGGCCGCCTACGGCTGGGGCCACGTGATGTGGCCGGTCGGCGTCTATCTGCTCTGGGGCGGATTGAGCCTCTGCGCGCTGGGGTGGAGCCTGGGGGAGATCGTCGCCTCGGCTCGACGCGAGGGATTCACGCCCCGGCACGCGATCTTGGCGCTGGGAGCGCTCTGGGGCCTCGGCTTCGTCGCCGCACTCCTCCAATGGATGCGCCAGGTCAGCGCGCCGCACGGGCGTCTGCTCTTCCCCGCACTGGGTGCGTGGGCGCTGTGGCTGGCGAATGGATTGGGAGCGCCGCGTCGGGGCGTGGGGCGGATGGGTAATCCGCCGGAACGGGGATCTAACGATCCCCTTGGAGCTTTGTCTTCTCTACTCTTGGCCGCGCTGATGGTCGCCTCGGCGCTGGCGCCCGGCGCGCGGATTCTGGCGACCTTCGCGCCGCCGCGCCTGGGATCGCCGGCCCGGATGCAGGCGCGGGTCGAAGCGCGCGAACTCACCTATGATGACCAGGCGCGCCTGTTGGGCGTGCGGGTCACGCCGACGCGCGTCGCGCCCGGCGATGCGTTCACCGTCGCGGCATGCTGGGAGGCGCTCCGACCGATGACCGACGACTACACCGTCTACGTCCATCTGCTGGGGCCGAATCAGAGCCGCGTGGCCGAGCGGTACACCTACCCCGGCCTGGGGCGCTTCCCGACGTCGCTGTGGCCGGTGGGCCACGCCTTCTGCGACGAGTATCGCGTCACCGTCGAGCCGTGGGCCACGCCGATGACGCGCTATCAGCTCAGCGTGGGGCTTTTCGATGCGGCGACGAGCGCGCCGCTGACGGCCCGGGATCCCGACGGCGGTTCGGCGATGCCGCCCGTGGTCGATGCCGTCGTCGTCGAGCCGCGCGTGCCGGTGGACTTCGCCGCGCAGATCGCGGGCTACACGCCCTTGGCGGAACAGGGAGAAGAAGCTGCGGGGTATCTCGTAGGCGACCAGCGTGAGGAGCGTATCGCGTTGGAGGGCGCCGCTGCTCCCCACCGCGTCACGGCGGGCGAGACAATGACGGTGACCTTAGCGTGGGAGGCCCACTCACAGCCGGGGGCCGATCTTGTGGCCTTTGTGCACATCTGGACGCCGGGAGACGCCCAACCGCTGGCCCAGCACGACAGCCGTCCGCGCGAGGGCTGGTTCCCCACGACGGCGTGGCAGGCGGGCGAGCGCGTCATCGATGCGCACCCGGTCGCCATCCCCGCCGACGCGCCGCCGGGGCGATATCCGCTGTGGGCCGGCCTCTATCACGCCGCCGACGGCGCCCGTCCGCCCGCGCTGAAGGGAGAGGAGCGCCTGCCGTATGATCTGATATCAATTGGGGAGATTGAAGTTATCGAAAAGTAGATCAGCACAATATTCAAACCCAATTTCACGGTAACTTGTTCGTAGTAAGGCACGCAATAAAATGAAGTGCCATTATCAAATTCTAAGCAACGCCACTCCGCCTAAGCCTTTCAGGCTGGGCTTCGAGGCTTACTACAAACCAAAAAGGAGCTAGCAATGAACAAAACCCGTTGGATGTTTCCGGAAGATTTTATTTGGGGATCGGCCACCGCCGCCTATCAAATCGAGGGCGCGTGGGATGAGGATGGCCGGGGCGTCTCGATTTGGGACACCTTCTCGCACACCGAGGGCCAGGTGCGCCACGGCGACACCGGCGATGTGGCCGCCGACCACTATCATCGCTGGGAGGAGGATGTCGCGCTGATGGCCGAGTTGAGCTTGCAGGCCTATCGCTTTTCTATCGCGTGGCCGCGCATCCTGCCGGCAGGCACCGGCGCGGTGAACGAGGCCGGCCTGGATTTCTACGACCGCCTGGTGGACGCGCTGCTGGCCCACGACATCGAGCCATTCGTCACGCTCTACCACTGGGATCTGCCGCAAGCGCTGGAGGATGCGGGCGGCTGGCCCAACCGTGCGACGGCGGAGGCCTTCGCGACCTACGCGCGCATCGTGGGCGAGCGCCTGGGCGACCGGGTGACGCATTGGATCACCCACAACGAGCCGCTGGCCGTCTCGCTGGCGGGACATTTCTGGGGCGGGCACGCGCCGGGCCGCAAAGACCCGACCGCCGCGCTCCAGACGGTGCATCACCTGCTGCTCTCACACGGCTACGCGGCGCGCGAACTGCGCCAGGCCATCTCCGGCCCCATCGAGGTCGGCATCACGTTGGATCAACATTACGTACAGCCGGCCACGGAAAGCGCCGAGGATCGCGCCGCCGCCCGCCGCTTCGATGGGATGCTCAACCGCATCTTCCTGGATCCACTCTTCCGCCGGCAATATCCGGCGGATATGGCGGAACTCTTAGCGCCCCACTTTGCCTTCGATCAAATCCCGGCGGAGGATCTGGAGATCATCGCGACGCCCATCGATTTCTTGGGCGTGAACTACTACACGCGCACCGTCGTCGCGCACGATCCCGACACACCCATCCTCCAGGCGAAGCCGGTGCAGCCGGAGGGCAACGACTATTCGCAGATGTGGGAAATCTACCCCGATGGCCTCTACCAGGTGCTCACCCGCGTCTGGGAGGAGTACCGGCCCGGGCCCATCTACATCACCGAGAACGGCATCCCCGTGCCGGAGGGCCACGACGCCGACGGTCGCGTCCGCGATTACCGGCGCGTGGACTACCTTCACCAGCACATCGCGCAGGTGCATCGCGCCTTAGAGGCTGGCATCCCGATGCGCGGCTACTTTGTCTGGTCGCTCTTAGATAACTTCGAGTGGGCCTTGGGCTACGACATGCGCTTCGGC
Organism: uncultured Anaerolineales bacterium; assembly: GCA_964496595.1. Taxonomy (GTDB): domain Bacteria; phylum Chloroflexota; class Anaerolineae; order B4-G1; family SLSP01; genus JAAAOZ01. The sequence continues at coordinate 2,523 of CAZCAI010000041.1, read as the reverse complement.
ATCATCCACGTGGATTTCGACTCGCTGGAGCGCACGATCAAGGAGAGCGGGCATTGGTACGCGGAAGTCATCCGCAACCACGGGCTAACATCTAGAAGTTCGTAGTCAGGCACGTAACGAAGTGGAGTGCCGCTACGCCATTCACTGCGTTCATTTCATAGCTGACTACGAACGGGTTTCTAATTCGCAATTACGGCTAAAAATGGTACAGTTAATGGGTATGACCCACAAATGACCATCTTTTAAGGAGGAGATACGTGAACAAACAGAAAGGCAATGGAAAATTAGGCATTTTAGTCGCGGGAGGGCCGGCGCCGGGCATCAACGGGATCATCCACTCGGCCACCATTGAAGCGATCAACAACGGGATTGAGGTCGTCGGCATTTACGATGGCTTCAAGCATCTGATGACGGGGAAATTAGTCGGGCGGCCCTTGGAGATCAACGACGTGAGCCGCATCCATCTGGAAGGCGGCTCGATTCTCCGCACCAGCCGCGCGAATCCCACCAAATCGCCCCATCTGCTCAAGAACTGCGGGGAAGCGCTGATCGAAGCGGGCGTCAATTACCTGCTGGCTATCGGCGGGGATGACACGGCCTACTCCGCCTATCGCGTCGCGCGCTATGCCGATGAGAACTTGGGCGTCAAGATCCAAACGGTGCACGCGCCCAAGACCATCGACAACGACCTACCGCTGCCGGAGGAGATCCGCACCTTCGGCTTCGAGACGGCGCGCGAAGTCGGCACGCGCATCGTGATGAATCTGATGACGGAGACGCTCACGACCAATCGCTGGTTCCTGATCGTCGCGATGGGGCGCAAGGCGGGACATCTGGCCCTGGGAATCGGGAAGAGCGCCGGCGCCACCATCACCCTGATCCCCGAAGAGTGGGGAGGCGACGAGATTCGCCTGCAGGAGGTAGCGGACGTTCTGGTCACCTCGATACTAAAACGTCGCGCGGAGGGTAAGCCCTATGGCATCGCCGTCGTGGCCGAGGGCGTCATCGAGCAGATGTCCCACGACGATTTGAGTATCCTGAAGCACTTGCCGCGTGATGAACACGGCCACCTGCGTCTCTCCGAGTTGAATTTCTCGGATATTCTCAAACACAAACTGCTACGCGATCTGGACGAGTTAGGCATCAAGGTGCGCATTATCAACAAGGATCTGGGCTACGAGCTGCGCTGCGCCGATCCCATCGCCTTTGATATCGACTACACGCGCAGTCTTGGCGAGGCCGCCGTGGAATTCCTGCGCGAAGGCGGCAGTCACGCCACGATCACCATCCAGCAAAATCAGGTCGTGCCTATACCCTTCGATGAGATGATGGATCCAGAGACGGGGCGCACCGAGGTGCGCACGGTCAACATCGACTCCTTTGTCTACCGCTCCGCCTACAAATTTATGATCCGCCTGAAGCCCCAGGACGCGGAGGATAAGCTGCTATTGGCCCGCATGGCCGGCCAGACGAATCTGACCTTGGAGGAATTTAAGGCGCGCTACGGCTATCTGATTGATATGGCCGAGCGGCCATTTTAGGAAGCGGAAAGATCATGGGCGTGAGAATCGTCACCGACACAGGATGCGATCTTCCACCGGGGCAAGAAGAGGCGCTGGGCGTCATAGCTATCCCCTTCTTCTTCCACTTTGGCCTGGAGACGCACCGCGATAAAGAGATGCCGATAGAGACCTTCCTGGCTAAAGCGCGCAAGGAATGGCCCAAGACGGCGGCGCCCTCCAGCGAGGAGTTCGCCGCGGCGTTCCAGGCGTGCCTGGACGAGGACGACGATGTGCTCTGCCTGACGATCACGGGGCAGCATAGCGCCACCTACAATTCCGCGCGCCTCGCCAGTCAAGGTTTTCCCGCCGACCGGGTCGCCATCCTCGATACCCAGAGCGTCTCCATCGGCCAGGGCGTGCTCGTCGAGGCCGCCGCCCACGCCGCCCAGCAAGGCGCATCCCTGGCGGAAGTGCAAACGGTCGTGCGGATTCTCCAAGAGCGCTCGCATCTCTACATCACGCTGGACACGCTGGAGTTCCTCGTCAAGGGGGGCCGCGCCAATCGATTCTCCCAACTGTTGGGCAAATTGCTGAGAATCCGGCCGATCCTGACGCTGGAAGAGGGCAAGCTCACGCTCTTAGCCAAGAGCCGGGGGCGCGACGCTGCCAAGCAGAAACTTGTGGAACTCGTTCAAGCGCATGCCCCCATTCAATCGGCGCGGATTGGTCACGTGGCCTGCGAAGAGGAAGCCCGCCAGTTGGCTAAGGCCCTCGCCCGCCAGATCAGCGTGGCGCAGGAGGCGATTCCCATTATGGAAACAGGGGTAGCGCTGGCGACGCACGGCGGGCCGGGCACGCTGGGCATCGCGGCCATTGAGAAAGCGAGGTAAGTTCCCCCAACCCTTGCGAAGGTTGCGCGGGGATTTTGATCTCAAGATGTGATATCTAGCAGCGGATGACTTAGTTTGAAAGGCTCTCGCTTAACCTTCGCAAGGGGCTGAGAAGATTATTTTGGCTTGCC
>CAZCAI010000040.1:0-29465 GCA_964496595.1 uncultured Anaerolineales bacterium | reverse complement strand
ACTATACCATCATCTGGAGTTAGTTAAAGCTGGCGGTCATAATTGGAATTGCTGGAAGAAAAGGCAGCCTCATGCAGTCTATGCTTGGTGATAAGTTCAAAAGTGCGTTACCCCTCACAAGACTAAGGTAGTTCCAGGAATTAAAACCTTCCAAACCAGATGCGGTAGCTCCACAGGGAACCGTGGTCAGCTGAGCCACTGCTTTTTGAGCTCCAGAAACGCCTGGGAAGGGCGTCCAGGCCGTTTAGGCAAGTTCGGCGGCTTAGGAACCTGATACCAGAGCAGCTCTTCGACTGACCATTTGTGATCTGTAATCCCCGCTGCGATAGCGGGAGTGCGCTTCAGCCACCGACGACGATTATTGAGGCAGGAGAAGTTCAACGCGCAGACTCTGATGATAGGTGCAGAAGTTGTAGACGGTGCCCACCAAATAGACGCCCGCGTGCAAAGTGGGAAGCTGGCGAACCAGCGCCCGGCTGCGCCGCACCAAGGGTGCCAAGCGCGCCCGGAAGGTCGCATTTAGCCGTTCGATGTAGGCGGTGTTGATGCCGCCGTGCCCTTGCGAAGCTTGGATCAAGGCCTGAACTTGAGCCGTTGTCCCCTGGCAGATCCGGTGGATCACGCCGGTCACGCGGCGGCCCTGGTACTGCTTGATGACTTGGGCAATGTAGATACCGTCCCACGGGCGCAGGCGTGGGCGGCCTGGTTGACCCGTCCGGAGCGGTTCGCGAAATGTGCGCTGGATCGCACCCACGTAGGCCCGGAGGCCATCCACACAGAACAAGAGGGGGCGACACAAGGCACACGCGCGCACATGCTGCATTAATTCGGTGATCAGCGACCGATCGCGCCGTTCACTCACCACCGCGCCCAACCACAAGCGGGTCCCGACTTGCATCGCCATCGCCAACCACAGCACCACCCCTTGGGCCTTCACCCAGATCTCATCGGCTTGCACGTGCTGGAGGTCACGAGGTTGTTCGACCAAGTGCTCATGCACATCTTGACAGTGCTCGCCGGAGGTTTCCTGGACCTTCTTCACCGTCCGTTCATCCCAGCCAAACGCGGCTACGATCGCTTGGATCGGACAGCCATACGCTAACAGGGTGACGACGATGATAATTTCCCAGTGCGGTTTATGAGCGCGATAGAAAGGCGTCCCTTTCGTTTCCGCGAACGTCACCCCACAGACGTTGCATTTGTAGCGGCGTTCCTGCTGACTGTGCACGCCGATATTTCCTTGGCCGATTTGCCCGCGAGCGACACATGTCTCATTCGGGCAAAATACTTCCTGCGAGTTCATTGGCTTCTGTTGTTCTTTTTCCATTCCTGAATTGTGCCAGAGTTCCCGCTTTTTTCAAGGAGCACTGCTCTCCACGGTTGAATGCGGTGCTACCCCAGATGCTCTTCCCTCGGAAAATCGCTTATATTTGGGAGGTTTATTTTCTTGGAACGGCCTAAACGGTTACAACAGATTAACCTGTTCGCGCACACAGTCAGGCTTTTTAAGGTCATTTGAGCAACCTTCGCAAGGTTGAAACTCATTTTCAAACAGCCTCTCAAGAGCAGTGCCATGAAAAAATCGTAGCGATAAAAATATCGCTACGATGGGTCACACACAACTGAGCTACCTCATTCTTCATTCACCCATCCAATATCATCTCCACAACACGATCCAGACGGAAGGTGCGCTGTTCATCGCGCCAGTAGCAATGGGCAATCAGGTACAGGACACCACCGCGCTCGCTCACCCGCAGAGGCTGCACCAGACGCTCTGTCTCCCGCCCTCTGGCGTCTCGATAGCGCATCCGCACGCGCCTGCCGTCATCCAATGCCTCCGTGATGGTCGGCGGCAGGGATAGGACGCGCGCCTGGGGATAAGGAACCGGTCCACCCTGGAAGTCGATCAATTGCCCTAACGTGGTGATGCCATGCCGCCGCGCCAGATCTCGCAGAAGTTGCTCCAAGACACCCCACGTGGCCCGCACATCGCTCAACGCGCGGTGGGTGGGATTGTGCTCGATGCCCAGCGCCGCGACGACGGCAGAAAGGCTGTTGCGCGGCAGATGATAGGCGCGGCGTGTCAGGGCCAATGTATCGACCACGGGATTATCGGGCACGAGCAAGCGTGCGATCTCGAGTTCCGCCGCCAAAAAGCCCAGATCGAAGGGCGCGTTATGGGCGACCAGCACAGCGCCTTGGATGATGTCTAGCAACGGGCCGGCGATCCGATCGAAAGGCGGGGCGTCTCGCAGCATCTCCTCTGTGATACGATTGACGCGAAAGGCGCCCGACGAAATCGCTCGGCCCGGATCGACCAGAGACTCAAACCGCTTCAACTCCACGCCATTACGCGCCCGCAAGCAACCCACCTCGCAGATGCGATGCCCAAAAGTCGGGTCAAGGCCGGTGGTCTCGACGTCAAAGACAGCAAAGGTCGTTTCGGCCAGCGGCTGCTGGGGATCGAAACGGATAGACGTAGCAATATAAGATTTATTCATACTAAGACCTTCGTTTCTCGCACTGATTTTCATAGTTTCCGAGCAGAAGTCATAAAAAATCGTAGCGAAAAAACCTCGCTACGATTGGAAAGCATAGTATCATAGGCGCCGGCAAAAGTCACGCTTGCGTTGCTTCTTCGGGCGTTCCTTTTTTAACTTGTTGAATCTCTCTTATGATAGACGCCAACAGCGCCGCCCCTCCCCTGAGTGAGATCTCAAGGGAGGGGTGACGCGCGTATTGGATATGCGACAAGGATGCTTCTTAGCCGCGACGTCGCAGGAAGGCGGGGACGTCGATGTTATCGCGGTCGACCATGCCAGCCGAGAAAATATCCTGGGATTCCATCCGCCGTTGGCGCTTCGCGCCGGCCTGCTCGGAGCCGCTTGGCTCGCCATCAAAGCCCGTGGCGATGACGGTGATGCGGACATCTTCCTGCATATCGGGGTCGACCACCGCGCCGAAGATCAGGTTGACGTCGGGGTGCGCGGTCTCGCGGATGATCGAAGCGGCCTCGTTCACCTCGTAGAGCGTCAGGCTTTCGCCGCCGGTGATGTTGAAGAGGATGCCCCGCGCGCCGTCGATGGTGATGTCCAAGAGCCGGCTGGAGATCGCCTGCTGCGCGGCCTCAAGTGCGCGATTTTCGCCCTCGGCGCGCCCGACGGCCATCAACGCAGCCCCGCCCTCTTCCATAATGGCGCGCACGTCCGCGAAGTCCAGGTTAATCAGGCCGGGCACGGTGATGACCTCGGTGATTCCCTGGATGCCCTGGCGCAGTACGTCATCCGCGACGCGGAAGGCCTGCGTGAGGCTCATCCGCTTCTCTGTGATCTCCAACAGACGATCATTGGGGATGACGATCAAGGTATCCACGACCTTCTTCAACTCCTCGATGCCCTCCACGGCGACGTTGCCGCGCTGCGAGCCTTCGAAGGTGAAGGGGCGCGTCACCACGCCGATGGTCAACGCCTTGATCTCCTCCTTGGCAATCTGCGCGATCACAGGCGCGGCGCCGGTGCCGGTGCCGCCGCCCATCCCGGCGGTGACGAAGACCATATCGGAGCCTTGGAGCACCTCGCGGATTTCGCCCTCGGACTCCTCGGCGGCCTTCTTCCCTTCGGTAGGATGTCCGCCCGCCCCCAATCCGCGCGTCACGCCATCGCCAATGCGCAAACGCTTGGGCGCATCACAGAGCATCAGCGCCTGGGCGTCGGTGTTCACCGCGATGAAATCCACCCCCTGAAGCCCCTCGGCGATCATCCGATTGACGGCGTTGCTGCCGCCGCCGCCAACCCCTACGACTCGAATCTGAGCAAAATTTTCTCCCTGAGTAACGGCCATTTTAGAACCTCCCTTATCCGATTCATATAATGTCTGATACGTTCGCATATCCATGTCACCCCTCCTCATCCCAATCCACTTTAATCTACAAAATAATGCACGCTCTACAGATAAATCACCCTATCCTGGAAACAGCGTCCTCAGCCAGGGCCACCACCGCTTCCACCAGGGGGATCGCAACGCGCGCCACCCGCCATCCTCCCACATCGGCGTCCATCCCACCAAGCCCACCGCGACGGCGGCGCTGGGGTCCGATGCCTGATCCGTCAAGCCGGAGATGTTATGGGGCATGCTGACCTGCACGGGCAACTCGAACATCTCGCGTGCCAGATCGCTCAGGCCGGGCAGTTGGGATGCACCGCCGCACAGCACCAATCCCGCCGGCAACAGGCCATCGTAGGCGGAGCGCTTGATCTCTTGCTGGACATTCTCCAACATCTCCTCGCAGCGCGCCTGGATGATCTCCGCCAACTTCCAGCGCGGCACCGCCACCGGGCTGTCATCCCCATAAGGCGAAATGGTGAAACGCTCATCTTCCGCCACCTGCGCAGCCACCGCGCGCCCGTGCTTCAACTTGATCCGCTCGGCTGCCTCCGGCGGCAATCGCAGGCCGATGGCGATGTCGTTGGTGATGTACTCCCCGCCCATCGGCAGCGAGCGCGTGTGCCACACCGTCCCTTCGATAAAGATGGCGATGTCCGTGGAGCCGGCGCCGATATCGACCAGCACCACGCCCATCTCCTTCTCGGTCTCCGAGAGAATAGCGCGCCCGGCGGCCAAACTCGTCAAAATCAGCTCGCTGACCTCGACGCCGGCGCCCTCAACGCACTTGGTGAGATTTTGCAACGCCGTACTCGCGCCCATCACCACGTGGGCCTCGACCTCTAGTCGAAACCCGTGCATCCCCAGGGGATTGCGCACGCCCTCTTGCCCATCGACGGTGTACGTGCGCGGCAAGATGTGCAGCAGCTCCTGATTCTGAGGCAACACGATGGCGCCGGCCGCTTCCAACACGCGGTCGATGTCATCGGGCATGATGCCGCGATCGCGACGCGAGACGCCGACGACGCCCTGGCTGTTCCGCGAGTTGATGTGCGTGCCCGTCACGCCGACATAGGCCCGCTCGATCTGGTAACCGGAGCTTTGCTCGGCCCGCTCGACCGCGTCCAAAATCGAGGCCGTCGCTTCTGTCACGTTGACGACGACGCCCTTTTTAATGCCCCGCGCGGGCGCCTCGCCCACGCCGACGATACGCGTCCGCTCTTGCTCATCGATTTCCGCGACCAAGACCAGGATGCGATGACTCCCAATATCAATGCCCACAACGGATCGTTCCACCTAGGCTCCCCCTTTCCGGGCTGCACAATCACTCGCGCTCACCATACTCGCTCCAGTGAATAAGTCGGCGCGTTGGGAAACCGCACATCGACCGTCCACGGGAAAATTTTCCGCGCCTCGAGATCCGCAATCAACGCCTGATAGATCGCCCACCGCGCATCCATCTCCGGGCCGACGCCGAAGGCGACGCGCCGCCCCTCCTCATCCACCCAGATCAAGCCGCGCTCCGGCAGATAGCCCAAGCGGTCGGCGGGAATCCCTAGCTCAATCAAGGCCTCCACACCCGCCAGAATATCCGCCGGGATGCGGCCATCCTCTAAAGCGGGCAGCGGCCCGTGGATGATGGGCAAATCCATCCCCCCCGCGCGCGCCGCGAAGACCACGCCCTCCGCATCCACCCACTTCACGCCGGCCTCCGATTCCCAGATCAGCGCCGGCTCGCGCTCGCTGACGTGAATGGTACACTGCGCGGGGAAGCGCCGGCAGGCGACCTCGGCGGAGGTGACGCCGGGCGCCGCCGCCAAAATCTGCTCAGTAGCGGCGTCCGTATCCAACCAAAAAGCGTGCCATCCCAACAAATCCGAGGCCAGCGCGACATCGTAGGCCAACGTGTTGGAGGAGGCATTCGCCACTTCCAAATCCTCGCCCATCACGTACCAGCGATTATCCAGCCACACCCACAGCGCCAACGCCAGGATCGCCAGCAGCGGCGCCACCCGCTTCCAGGGAAACTCGCGGAGAGAACGTTGCATCGAGCGGCGCGTCTTGCGCTTTTTCGCAGCCACCTGGGGTTGCGCGCCCAATAGAGCAGTCGTGCGATAATAATTGCGCTGCTTCTTTCTCTTCATCCTCGCCCTCCCCCGGATAAAATATGACGGTCATGCTCTTTAAAATTGCGTAAAATGAAAAATGTTTGGTTTTTACGCATTACGCAATACGAAATACGTTTTATGATTTCAAACTATTCCTGCGTTGCGGACCGATACACCCGCTCCGACCGGGCGTTCTCCGCGTGGCGATCCAATGCCAGATCAATCAGCCAATCCAACAAGCGCTCATAGGGGATGCCAGAAGCTTCCCAGAGTTTGGGGTACATGCTGATGGCGGTGAAACCGGGAATGGTGTTGATCTCGTTGAGATAGATCTCACCCGTCGCGTCGCTCAGCAGAAAATCCACGCGTGCCATCCCCGCGCCATCGATGACGCGATAGGCCCGCACCGCCATCTCCTGAAGCTCTGTGATCTGATCCTCATCCAACGGCGCCGGGATCAACAGATCGGAGGCATCCTCGCCCATATCTAAATATTTGGCCTCGTAGCTGTAGAACTCGCGGCTGGGAATGATCTCCCCCGGCAGCGAGGCGCTCGGCTCCTCGTTGCCCAGGACGCTCACCTCGATTTCCCGCGCTTCCGGCACGGCAACCTCCACCAGCAAGCGCCGATCATAGCGCGCGGCCTCGTCGAGGCCCGCGCGCAGCTCCGCGCGATGGTGGCATTTGCGAATCCCCACGCTGGAGCCCAGGTTCGCGGGTTTGGTGAAGACGGGATAGCCCAACTCAGTTTCGACTTTGTCCAGCAGCGCGTCGGGATCGGCCTGCCAGCGACGGCGCGTCGACCAGACGTAGGCCGGGATGGGCAGACCGTGCGCCTGCACCACAGCCTTGAACGCGATCTTGTCCATCGCCAGCGCGGAGTTGAGGACGCCGCCGCCCACGTAGGGCACGCCGGCCAGCTCCAACAGCCCCTGCACTGTGCCATCCTCCCCGAAGGTGCCGTGCAACACGGGGAAGACCACGTCCACGCGCGAGAGCGCGGCAAGTTGTTGCGCCTCGGCGCCGTTCTCGACTAAAGAGACGTCCTCAATTTTCTCCACCTCACCAGCGCCGGCCCACAGACCCTTCTGTGAGGGATCGGCGAAGATCGCGGCGTGCCGCGTCGCTTCGAAGGCCTCCTGCTCCAGCGCGCGCATCGGATCCTCGCCCGTGATCCACGCGCCCTCGCGCGTGATCCCCACGGGGATAATCTCATACTTCTCGGGATCCAACGCCGTCATCACAGAGCGCGCCGACATGATGCTCACCTCGTGCTCACCCGACCGGCCTCCGAACAGCACCGCCACTTTGATCTTTTCTGTCATATTATCTTACCTTAATCTAACTCGGTATACGTTTATGTTAACATTGCGTATCAAATCTGGACAGTATCTCGCGTTAACCTAAAACCGCCGCGATTCCTCCGGCAACATCTCGATCTCCGGCTCCAGCCACACATCGAACTGCTGTTGGACTTGGGTCTGCACCACGCGGATCAGCGCGCGATAGTTAGAAGCGGCGCCCCCCTCTGGGTTCGTGTTGATCAAGAAGTTCGCGTGCTGCTCCGAGACCTTGATCCCGCCGATCTGATGGCCTTTGAGGCCCGCCGCCTCGATCAAGCGTCCGGCGTAATCGTCCGGCGGATTCTTGAAGGTCGATCCCAACGTGCGGCCCGGCGGTTGCGTGCGCTGCCGGCGCTCCGTGTACTCCGCCGCTTTGGCCTCCAGATGGCTCGACGTCCCAGGCCGAAGCTGCAAGGTCGCCGCCAACACCACCCAGGCGTCGCCCGCGCCCTTGAGCTTGCTGCATCGATAGCGAAAATCGAACCACGCGGCGTCCACCTCGTGCGTCTCGCTTTCGGGGCCGAGGATCTCGGCAGCGACCAGGGCCCGCGAAATCTCCCCGCCGAAGGCGCCGGCGTTATTGACGACCGCGCCGCCTAACGTGCCGGGCAGGCCCACGGCCCAGGTCAAGCCGCCCCACCCGCGCCGGACGGCCTCGCGCGCCAACTTGATCATCAGCGCGCCGGAGTCGGCGCGCAGGCGATGCGTTGCCGCGTCGAAGTGCGCAGCAGTCGCCTGGTTGAGGATCACGACGCCGCGCAGCCCCGAATCCGGGAGCAGGATGTTGGTCAAGCCGCCAAAAATACGCCATGGCACATCGGCCTCGCGCGCCAGGCGCACGGCTGAGGCCAACGTCGCCCGATCACGCGCGACGACCAGCAGATCCGCCGGGCCGCCTATCCCGGCCCGCGAGTAGGGGGCCAGCGGCGCGTTCAACTGCGCCGCATCGCCCAATGCTTGGGCCAATTCTGCCAGACGCGCGTGATTCACCAAAGTCACCTCCGATCCTGCCGGGTCTCTTGCTCCTGATGCTTCTTTGCCTCTTTGATCTGTTCCAACTTCACCGCCAACACATCCGATTCATACGATCGCGTGCGGGGTTTGGACTTACATCGATCCTGCACAGAACAGAGCTTGCCAAACCAGCGTTTCAACTCCGACATCGTCCCCCTCCTTTTCGAGCTTATTGGGTACCCTTGCGAAGGTTCACCAGAACTTTGGTAAACAGATGAACCTGCTCGCTGTACCTCAGAAGTCCTGTTTGAGGTCCCTTGTACAACCTTCGCAAGGGTAACTTTCAAACAACTTCTCAGCCGCGCAACCCCTCAAGCACCCGCCGTCCGACGATGGTCTCATCGCCGGCCCCCAGCAGCAGGATGAGATCGCCCGTCTCGGCGCCCGCGACCAACAAATCGACCGCCGCATCCAACGACTCCGCCGCCTGCACCTCCGCGTGGGCGATCTCCGCCGCGATGTTAGCCGAGGTCATCGTCCCGTCATCGACCTCGCGCGCGGCGTAGATGGGCAGCACGACGACGTGATCCGCGTCATCGAAGGCCGTCAAAAAATCCCCTTTTAGCGCCTGGATGCGGCTGAAGGTGTGTGGCTCCCACGCCGCCACGATGCGACACTCTGGATAGCGCTGGCGCGCCGCCTCCAACACCGCCTTAATCTGCGTGGGATGATGGGCGTAATCGTCGATCACGATCACGCCGCCCGCCTCGCCTAACACCTCGAAGCGCCGCGCCGTCCCCGTGAAGCGCTCCAGCGAGATCTTCGCCGGCGTCCATTCGATTCCCAGCTCCGAGGCGACGGAGAGCGCGGCCAGCGCGTTGACGGCATTGTGCGCCCCCGGCAACTTCAGGTGCAACTCGCCCACCGGCGCGTCGTTGTGCAGCGCCGTGAAGCTGACGCCGCCGCGCAAATTCGGGTGGATGTTGACCGCCTGCCACGCCAGACCCTGGCCCTCGTGGCGACCGTAGAGCCGCAACTGACCGCCGTTCGCGTGGAACGAGGCGCCGATTGCGTGGGCCACCTCGTCATCGTTACAGGCGACTAAGACGCCATCCTCGACGATGTTGTCCACAAAATCGCCGAAGGCCAGACGCACAAAGCGCAGGCCGGGAAAGCAATCCGGGTGATCGAACTCAACGTTGGTTATCACCGCGATGGACGGCTCCAGCGCCAAAAAGGTGCTGCGATACTCATCCGCCTCGATCACAAAATAATCACCCTCACCAGCCCCGGCGTTCGTGCCCAAGTTCTCCAACACGCCGCCGACGATATAGGTCGGGTCGAGGCCCGCGTCGAGCAGGAGCAGCGTCAGCATCCCCGTCACCGTCGTCTTGCCGTGGGCGCCGGCGACCGCGATGACCTGGTAGCCAGCGGTCAGATCCGACAGGAAGTCCGAGCGCCGTTTCACCGGCGCGCCCGCCTCCCGCGCCGCGACCAACTCCACGTTGTCGTCCGGAATCGCCGAGGAGGCCAGCACCAGATCGGCCGCCCCGATGTTCTCCGCCGCGTGGCCAATCGCCACCGGCACACCCTCGGCGCGCAGCGTCGCCGTCAATGGGGAGTCGCGCAGATCCGAGCCGTGCACGGCAAATCCGCGCGCGTGCAGAATCCGCGCGATGGCGGACATCCCCGCGCCGCCGATGCCCACAATGTGAATTTCCTCACACGATTGTAAATTCGTCATCCTTTCCTCCTGGCTATGCTTCAAGGACGTCGCGCTACACAAAAACAATCAAAAGGAAGCTAAACGCGAGCGCCACGGCCACGAGCAACAGCGGGCCATCTAACCAATAAAGTGGCAGATATTCGATGATCCCCTCAGCCGTCGGGCCTTGAGGCGGCACAATCCCCCACACTTGATACTGGATTTCGATCAGGAAGCCCCAAATCATCCCCACGACCAAATAGCCGTTGATGCCCCCCAGGAAAAAGCCTAACAGCGTATCCTGCAACTTTTCCTTACGCGCTCGCTTGCCCAGCGCTGCCGAGATGACAGTCGTGGCATAGCCAAACACAACAACTATACCAAAGATCAACAGCCGCACATAAAACCAGGTTATCGGTTGCTCCACAGCAAGAGCTTGCAGCGCCCGATTCATCACCGGCACATAATTTATCAAGACCAACTCTATAAATCGCGCTAAAACCACGCCGAAGGATACCAACAACTCTTTCGCCCAACCGCGCAACGCGCCAATGACGCCAAAAAAAATGACCAGGCCTAAAAAAACGTTTTCTAATGGAATCATCTGATCTCCCTTGATCTCCCTCGCTAGCCATCTCGGCCCAGGGCTAACAGCTCCGACGCCAGGCGCGCCGCCGCATCAGGTCGGGAGAGCGCACGGGCGGATGCGGACATCTTCGCGCGGCGGACGTCATCCTCCAGCAGCGCCGCGATGGTGGGGACAAGTTCCTCCCGCAAGTCGGCATCCTCCACCACGAGCGCCGCGCCGCGATCCGCCAGCCAACCCGCGTTCACCCGCTGGTAGCGCCACGCATGCGGATAGGGCGCCAGCACCGCCGGCAAGCCAAAATAGGGCAACTCGCCCAACACCGACGCCCCCGCGCGGCAGACGGCCACATCCGCCGCCGCCAACGCCGCGCCCATCCTCTCGTGGAGGTAAGCGTGGGCGTGGTACTTCGCGCGCTCATCGGCGGATAGGGTTTCGCGCGCCGCCGCGACCTCCGGCCAGTCCAGGTTCCCGCTGATGTGAACGATCTCGGCCAGCGCGAGCATCTCCGGCACATGCGCCAGCAGCGCGCGATTGATCGAGCGCGCGCCGCGACTACCGCCGAACACCAGCACAACCTGGGCATCGGACGGCAGCGCGAGCGCCTCGCGGGCCGCGTCGCGCGTCCAGCGCGTGATCTCCTCGCGCAGCGGATAGCCGGTGACAACGATCTTCTCCTCCGGGAGATAGGCGCGCGACTCGGCTACTGTCACCCCGATGCGCTCCGCCCTCCGCGCCACGAAGCGCACCGACTGGGCCGGCTCGATGTCGGGCACGAAGAGCAGGATCGGCACGCCCTGCGCCTGGGCCGCCAAGGCCACGGGGCCGCTCACGTAGCCGCCGGTGGTCAGGAGCACGTCGGGCCGGGCGCGGCGCATGTGACGCCACGCCGCCGCCGTCCCACGCAACAGATCCCAGCCGTTGCGAATTGCGTTGAGCAGCGCCACGCCGTGAACGCCGCCCGCCGGAATGCCCACAAACGGCACCCCGGCGCGTTCGACCAACCCGGCCTCCATGCCGTCGGTCGTGCCCACCCACGTCAGTTCAGCCGTTGGCTCAGCGTCGCGCAAGGCCTGCGTCACGGCGAGTGCGGGATAGACGTGTCCGCCAGTCCCGCCACCAACCATCCAAATCCGCATGCCACTCTCCCCTGGGTCGTCCGCGTGAAACCCCCAACACCAGTCCCGCCCCCGCCATCGTGATCAACATCTCCGATCCGCCGTAGCTGAAGAAGGGCAAGGCCGTCCCGGTGAAAGGGATCAACCCCACCATCACCATCACGTTCAGCAGCGCCTCGGTCACCAGCATCGTCGTCACGCCGAAGACTAGCAATGATCCAAAGGGATCGGGCGTCTCCAGCGTGATGCGATAGCCGCGATAGGTCAACAGCGCAAACAATCCGATTACCATCAAGACGCCAATCAACCCGACCTCCTCGCCTATGACAGCAAAAATACTATCGGTATGGGGAAAAGGCAAGTAGCCGGTTTTGAGTCGCCCGTTGCCGATCCCGACGCCGAAGATGCCGCCCTCGCCGATGGCGGTCACGGCGCGATGGACGTGGTAGGGCATCTGGGTGGGATCGTGCAGCGATGCGATATAATCCAGCAAGCGACCGCGCGCGTGCGGCAATTGCCACGCGAGCAATCCGAACGCCGTTCCTCCCATCACCAGCGAGAGAAAGATCTGGAGGGGATCGCCGCCGGCGAAGAAGAACATCATCAGGCCGGTGGCGATCAAGAGTAACGCGGTGCTCAAATCCGGCTGCAGGGCCACCAACCCGGCGACAATCCCCATAATCACCGCGAAGGGGATCAGGCCATAGTGCACCTGATTTAACCGCTCACCCTTCGAGGAGAGCCACGCCGCGATATAGATCACGGCCACCAGACGGCTCATAATCCCCGGCTGCACCGACGCTCCGACGAGCGAGCGTTGCGCGCCTAAGACCTGCTCCCCCAAGAGCAACACGAATAACAGAAGCAAAAGCGTAAGCATCATCAGCGGCGTCGCCAACATCCGCCAGACGGGATACGGGACGCGCGCCGTCACGTACATCACGCCAAATCCAAGCGCCAACCACACCAACTGGCGACGCCAAAAGTCGATCCCCACGTAGAAGGTCGCGCTGTACAACATCAACAGCCCGTAGGTGACCAGGGCCAGGATGACGGCCAGCCACATATAATCGATCTTGCCAGCGTTTCTCTGGGTGGCTCTTCTCATAGTTTCTCTCCGCATATCCACCCTTGCGAAGGTTCCGCAAGGTTTCAGTTTTCAGAAGCGCCTTGGCACAGCACCAGGCAACTTAGTTCACAAGGCTCTGGTTAACCCTCGCCAGGGTGGGCGATTAATTACCGAAAATCTTCCACCAGCGCGCGGAAGTGCGCACCGCGCGCGGCGAAATCCTTGAATGCATCGAAGCTGGTGCCGCCGGGCGAGAGCAGCACAACCTCGCCGGGGCGCGCGCGGGCGGACGCCACCTGCACCGCCGCCGAAAGCGGCCCGACGGGCACGCTCTCCATCAATGTGACGGGCGCGCCCTCTTGCTGCGCCTGCACCCAGGCGCGCAACACGTGCTCGCGGATCAGCGGCCCGACCTCGCCAAACGTAATCAAGATGCGCACGCGCTCGACGACGCGCCGCGCCATCTCCTCCCATTCGAGGTCTTTGTCGCGGCCCCCGGCCAGCAGGATGATCGGCTCGTCAAACGAATCCAATGCGGCGATCACGCGCTCCGGCGCCGTCGCAATGGAATCGTTCACCCACAGGGCATCGCGCCAGCGCCGCACCACCTCCAGGCGATGGGGCACGCCCGTGAATGCGCCGATGGCCTCGCGCATCGCGCCCACCGCCGCGCCCGCCGCGTCCGCCAACGCAATCGCGGCCAGGACGTTGAGCACGTTGTGGAAACCGCGAAGTTGGATCACGTCTCGCGTGCAGACCTCGATCAAGTCGCCCGCGCGCCGGAGCATCAGCGCGTCATCGCGGAGGAAGACATCCGCTGCCGCCACATCCGAGCCGCTGAAGTAGCGCACCGCCGCCGGCGTCGCATCGGCCAGCGCGCGCGCATTCGGCTCGTCGTAGCCCAGCACGGCCACATCCTCCGGCCCCTGGAGGGCGACGATGTTGCGCTTCGCCGCGATGTAGGCCGCCATCGTCTTGTGGCGATCCAGGTGATTGGGCGTGATATTCAGCACGCCGGCCACCTCCGGGCTGACGCTCATCAAATCTAACTGGAAGCTCGAAAGCTCCATCACGACGCGGTCGTCGGGATCGATGTTCGGCAGTTCGTTGAGCAGTGGATTGCCAATGTTCCCGCCGACCCAGGCGGTGAAGCCCTCCGCCTCCAGCATCTTGCCCACCAGGGTGGTGGTAGTCGTCTTCCCCGCCGAGCCGGTGATGCCCACGATGGGCGCCGGGCAGCGCGCCACGAACTCCTGCGCGTCGTTGCTCAACGGGATGCCGCGTGCGCGCGCCGCCGCGACGATGGGCAGATCCAGGGGAACGCCGCCGCTCAAGCAGAGCAGATCGCAGTTCTCCAACAGCTCCGGTGGATGCTCGCCCAGCACGTAGCGGATGGGCAATCCTTCCTCTGCCAGCGTCGCCATCTCGGCCTTTAGTTTATCGACGTCGCGAATATCCGAGATGATCACATCGGCGCCTTGCGCGGCGAAGAAGCGCGCCAGCGCCGCGCCCTGTCGCGCCAGGCCCAAAATCACCACCGATCGCGCATCAGACGACATACGATTTTTCGCTCCTTCAAGTCAAATTCTCGTCTCGCTCCAAGGGGATCGCCAGATCCCCGTTCCACAATAAAAGAGACCAAATATAGCCACAAACGCGGATTTAGCAATCCGCTTGGAGCTGAAAAATCTAAATCAGCGCCAGGGCCATCCCGGCCATCGCGGACAAAATCTCCACCAACCAGAGACGTTGCACGACCTGCGTCTCCGACCAACCTAACATCTCAAAGTGATGGTGCAACGGCGCCATCTTGAAGACGCGCCGTCCCTCGCCCAACCAGCGCCTGGTGAGTTTGAAATAGCTCACCTGGATGATGACCGACAGCGTCTCCGCGACCGGGACCAGCATCACGATGGGGAGCACCAGCCACTGCCCGGTCATCAACGCGACCACGCCTAACGTTGAGCCAAGCGCGAGCGAGCCGGTATCGCCCATAAAAAGTTCGGCGGGATGGGCGTTGTACCATAAGAAGGCGAACGACGCGCCGACCACGGTGAAGCAGAAGCGCACCAGGTAAACTTGCCCCTGCAAATGGGCCACCACGCCGTAGATGGCAAAGGCCGTGGCCATGATGATGCCGGCCAGGCCATCCAGGCCGTCCGTCAAATTGGAGGCATTGGCCGATCCGATAATCACGAACATCGCGATGGGAATGTAAAAGAGACCAATATCGATCTTCTCCGGGACGCCGGGCAGCGCCACGCTGCGCAGATCAAGGCCGTAATACAAGACTAAGGCGACTAACAACGTGAAGACCAACTCGATCTCCATTTTGAAGCGCGCGGTGAAGCCCTCGCCGCGCCGGACGCCTCGCACGCCGGCCCAATCGTCTAGAGCGCCTAAAATCGCGTAGGCCAACATCACGCCCAACGGCACCAAAATCGATTGCCCGATGACCGTCTGCCCCATCAAGTTGTAAACGTTCAACGCGACCGTGATCAAAAAAACCGGAATGGTGATCAGCATACCACCCATGGTGGGCGTGCCCATTTTGGTGAAATGACCATCTGGGCCATCGATGCGGATTCGCTTTCCGACGCTCCAGCGACGCAAGAGAGCGATATAGGGCTGGCCCCAAAAGACCACCATAAAGAAGGAGAGGCCGGCCAGAATCAGTGCGAATGCCACACATCCTCCTCACTCAGCTTTGCGACTATCTTCTCCATATGCATCGCCCGCGAGCCTTTGACCAAGATGATATCGCCCGCCTCCAAAATCTCGCACAGCACCTCGACAGCACCGTCGCTATCCGGCGCGATGTGAATGTGTGAGCGCGCCAGGCCACACAACTCGGCGCCGCGCGCGACGACGCGCGCCTGCTCGCCCACCGCGACCAGTTCCGTCACCACACTGGCGGCCCGGCATCCCACCTTGAGATGGCCGGCCTCCTCGTAATCGCCCAATTCGAGCATATCGCCCAAGACGGCAATCTTCCGTCGTCCGGCCGGCCGGGAGCCTTGCCGATTCATCTCCAAATCCCGCAATAAATTCAGCGCGGCCAACGTCGAAGGAGGACTGGCGTTATAGGTATCGTCTAAAATCAACGAGTCGTTCGGCCCCTCCACGGTGACCAGGCGCAACTGCGCGCCCGGCGAGCGCAAGCCCTCGATGATCTCCTGCCACGTCAGCCCTTCGACCAACCCGCCGGCGGTCGCGCGGAGCACCGTGTGCGCGCTGTGACGACCCAAGAGCGGCGCTCGGACGTAGAGTTGATCGCCCTTGTAGTGCAATCGCACGCGGATGCCATCTAACCCCAGGCTCTCGACCTCATCCACCCAGAGATCGGCCTTCGAGGTAAAGCCGTAGAAGAAGACGCGCGCCTGAGTGTGAGCGGCCATTTCCCGCACGCGGGTATCATCATGGTTGAGGATCGCCACGCCCTCCGGCGCGGGCGGCAGCGCCTCGACCAACTCGCGCTTGCCGAGCGCGATGTTCTCGACGCTGCCCGCGCGCTCCGCGTGGACGGGCGCCACATTGGTGATGATCCCGACATGCGGTTGGGCCATCTTAGCCAAGAAGTCAATATCGCCGCGCACGTACATCCCCATCTCCAAAACCAGGCGCTCGTGCTCCGCAGTGAGAGCCAGCAACGTCAACGGCACGCCAATCTCATTATTAAACGAACTGGCGCTCCGCAGCACGCGATAACGCTGCGCCAACACGCTGGAGAGCACCTCTTTCGTCGTCGTCTTGCCCACGCTGCCCGTGATGCCCACCACGCGCGGCGATAGCTGCTGACGCCAAAAGTGCGCCGCATCCTGCAGGGCCGCCAACACATCGGGGACGCGAATGACCAACGGCGTCGTCAATGTCGCCAGCGAGGGGCCGTTCTCCAGATCAATCGACTGGGCGTCCACATCGACCTCGCGCGAGACGACGGCAGCGACTGCGCCGCGCTCGAAGGCGTCGGCCACGAAGTCGTGCCCATCCACCTGCTCACCCTCAAAGGCAAAAAAGACCGCGCCCGCCGAAGCTTTTCGAGAATCCACCACCACTGAGATAGGAATCTCTAAACCGGATGGATGCCCTCCTCCCATCCCTGCGATTAAAGCGCCCAATGTCAACTTTTTATTCATCACACCTCAATTCGTCGCCGCTTGCAACGATGCCGGTGGAATATCCAGTAGCACAAAAACTCGCGCCGCCACCTCGCTGAAGACAGGGGCCGCCGTCTGCGTTCCCCAGCGGAGCGCGGGGGCCACACCTGGCCGATCTAACTTGACTAAAATCAATACCCGCGGATCAGGCGTCGGCCCGTAGCCCACGAAGCTGGCGATCACATCCTCTCGATCGTAACCGCCGCTGGCAGGGATCTGCGCCGTGCCTGACTTCCCGGCGATGCGATAGCCCGGCACTTGGGCCGCCGTCATCTCCCGCTCGACGGCCCGCGCCAGTAGCTCCGTCAATTGCTGCGCGGTCGCCTCCGAAATCGGCTCGCCCAAGGGGCGCGGGGGAATCTCCACCCGCCGCCCATCGGCGTAGATACGCTCCGCGATCAGACGGGGCTGCATCATCACGCCGTCGTTTGCCACCGCGGCGACGGCGGTCGCCATCTGCAAGGGCGTCACCGCAATACCCTGCCCGAACGAGTTCGTCGCTAAATAACTATCGGCCCAATCCCAATCCGTGGGCAGATGAACTGTGCCCCTTGCTTCACCCGTCACCCCAATACCGGTGAGACGCCCAAAGCCAAAGGCGCGCACATAGGCGTAGAAGTCCTCCCCGCCCATCACGCGCGTGGAGAGCGTCGCCGCGCCCACGTTCAACGAGTGCGCCAAGATACCCTCCAAATCTTGCTGACCGTACGACGCGCCGCTCGAGTTGCGGATCTTCACACCGCCATATTCCAACTGACCGGCGTCCTGATACGACCAATCCAGATCCACCTTGCCCGAATCTAACGCCGCCGCCGCCGTCACAATCTTAAAAACCGAACCCGGCTCATACGCCACACTCACCGCCGGGTCCAAGAAGAGCTGTTCCTGGCCGTCGGCGGCGTAATCGGCGTAGCGCGCCGGCTCATAGTTCGGGCGGCTGGCCAGAGCGATGAGCGCGCCGGTGCGGGGGTCCATCACCAAGATCGTCCCGCCCTCGGCCTGATACTCCGCCAGCGCGCGATCCAGTTCGCCTTCAACGTAGGCCTGAACCGTCCGATCTATCGTCAAACGCAAGTCAGTGCCGGGATAAGGAATCGTTCCCTCTACTAAGAGTTCATGGGGCATCGGGCTGGTATCGCCGTTGACAGCGCCAAAGCGCTCCACACGTTCCCCCTGCAAAAAGCGCAACTGCCCCACCTGTACACCATACCCCATGCCTTCCCGATTGACAAATCCTAACGTGTGAGCGGCCAACGCGCCTTCGGGATAATAACGTTCCCACTTCGGTGTAAGTGTCAGCCAGCGCCAATTGCGCGCCGATAACTCCTCCGCCTTCTGGGCCGAAATATCACTCGCCAGCGGGCGCCATACCAACGTCTCGGTATCCGGCGACAAGGTCAATGCAGCAGTCAAAGCCTCAACGGAACGTCCCAGGATAGGCGCCAATGTCTGCGCGGCCTTGACGGTGTCCGTGACTAAATTCACCTCCACGCCGACGTCGTAGACAGGGACGCTGCCCACCAACAAATCGCCGTTACAATCCAATACCGCGCCCCACGGCGGATCGGGGAGCGCGTAGTTGCGGCGCACCAAGCGCTCTACCTGCTCGCGGTGGCTTTGATGCTCCAGCACCTGGAGACGCACCAACTGCCCTAACACTGGCGTCAGGGCAGCGATCAACAGAGCGACGATCAAACGCAGTCGAGCTTCTGGGCCGCGTAACATCTTATGGCGCTCCTATATATAGATGATCAACCGCGCCTGCCGGCTGGTAGCCGAGCGCGACGGAGCGCTCCTGCAAGCTCGAAATCGATCCGGCCTCCGCGATCTCCGCGTGCAGCAAGCGATTCTCGCGCTCCAACGCTACCAGCTCATTCTCCATCGCCCACACCTGGCGGGAAAGCTGGACTTTGGAGGCCATCAGCCAGAGGTAGAGCGCGGCAAACAGCGCGGCCAACAGTAGAATCAGCAAGAAAAGCTGGGCGACCGAGCGGTTCATTTTACTGCGCCGGCGGGGGACGCCGTGCGTTTTTTGTTGCCAGATCACACTCATCAGGGCACCTCCGAAAGTAATCGGGTGGTCAAGAAGTTACGTTATACTCGTCGCGAGCCTCAAATCCGCTCTACGATCCGCAATTTCGCGCTGCGGCTACGCGGGTTCGCGGCGATTTCCGCCTCGGTGGGGCGGATGGGCTTGGATGTCAGCACCCGCACGCTCGCTTTGTGATCGCACACGCAGATCGGGATCTCCGGCGGGCAGATGCACGCGCTCGCCTCCCGCTTGAAGAAATGCTTCACGATGCGATCCTCTAACGAATGGAAGGAGATCACCGCCAGGCGACCGCCGGGTCGCAAGGCCGCCACTGCCTCCGGCAGCGCCGCCTCCAACATCTCCAACTCGCGGTTGACGGCGATGCGCAGCGCTTGAAAGGTCTTCGTCGCCGGATGAATGCCGCGCTGATGGGCGCCCTGCCCCACCGCCGCCGCGATGACCTCCGCTAAATACTGCGTGTCGCGGATCGGACGGGCGGCCACAATCGCGCTCGCAATCTGACGGCTGCGCCCTTCCTCGCCATACTCGTAGATCACATCCGCCAACTCTGAGGGGGGCAGCGTGTTCACCAACTCGGCCGCCGTCGGCGTGGCGCTTTCGGGATTGTAGCGCATATCCAAGGGCGCGGCGAAACGAAAGGAAAATCCGCGCGTCGGGTCATCAATCTGCCACGAAGAGAAGCCCAAATCGAAGAGGATGCCATCTAAGGGCAGCATCCTTTCCGTCTCCGCCAGCGAACGCAAGCGCGTATACGGCGCATGGCGCACACGGGCGCGCTCACCGAACGGGCGCAATCGCGCGTGGGCGCGGGCTACGGCCTCCGGATCACGATCCAAGCCCAGCAACCGCCCGTCCGGCGCGGAGGCGTTGAGCATCGCCTCGGCGTGCCCGCCGCCGCCGATGGTCGCATCTAAGTACGCGCCGCCCGATGCAACCGCCAGGTATGCGACGACCTCATCCAGCAGCACGGGGATATGCTGCTGAGTATCAGCCTCGTGTAATGTTAGATTTGAAGATCCTCCCATAACGCCGGGGCCTCTTCCATGACTTCCAGTTGACTGATGTTCTCTCGTTCCCAGCGCTCAGGGTTCCAGACCTCCATAAAGCGATCCAACCCGACGATGACAGCTTCTTCCGTCGGCGCGAGGCCGGCATAACTGCGCAAACGCTCCGGCAACAGCACGCGCCCCTGCCGATCCGGCTCGACTTGTGCCGCATCCGCGAAAAAGATCCGCCGTAGCGTGCGCCCGCGCGGATCTGTGATGGGCAGCGCTGTCACCTTCTGCGCAATGTTCTCCCACACATCGAGGGGGTAAATCGCAAGGCAACGATCCAATCCCCGCGTCACGACCACGGTCTCTTCCAACTCCTCGCGGAAGCGCGCCGGGATGGTCACGCGGCCTTTGCTATCGATTGTGTAGGCGTATTGTCCTAAAAACATAAGTGCTCAGTCTCCCTAAGCATTAAAATCCACACGCACCGTAGATTGTCCCCCACAAAACAGGAAGTTTCCCCCATTTTCCCCCACATCTCCCCACGGCCACCCACATTATAGCGTAATTTCCCAACTATTGCAATAGGGAAATCCCAAAAAATTAGGTAGAAATCGGTAAAATTTGGGATATTGTTATGGATTTGTAACACTTGGCCGGGAGACCATAACCAATCCGTTAACATCTCAATTACTTTAATGCTACTCCATTCCACTGCATTCCATGGCGTAGCTGACTACGAACCAATTCGTGGTTGTTCTGCGCGCAGGCTCGATTATAATGAGGGCTAATAAGGTGGAGAGGAGACACGATGCTACACATTGAGCGGTTAAGCGCGGAGATCGCGGCGCTGAGCCAGAACGCGACCGAGGGGCGGACGCAGCAGGCGGCACAGCTTGAGGACGCGCGCCGGTGGCTGGCGGAAGCGCCCTCGCCGGATGAGTTGCGCGCGCGATTGGCACACTTAGCGGCGCGGGACGCGGGCTGGCACGGCGCGCTGCCCACGACCGACGCCCCGTTAGATGCCTGCGAGCGCGCCGCTGACCATCCGGGAGCGGGCGTGATTCTCGTGGGCGTCGATGGCTCGCAAATCTACCCCGATCGCCACAGCGCCGTGCTCTACTACCTGATCCAGGTGGGCGGCCTGATCTTCCGCTACGATGGCAGTGTGCCGACGCCGCGCCAAGAGGCCACGATCCACTTCAAAAACGAAGAACTGTACGATGATCTGGGGCTGCTCATCTCCAAATCGGCCATCGGGATGCGGCGCGAGGGCCGCGAGGTGGCCTACTTAGGCAGATTGTCTGAGTCCATTCGCGCCACCGATCCGACCGCGCCGCTCTTCGCGCTCACCGATGGCCCGCTCCTGTGGAGCTACGGCGAGCGCCGCAAGGAGGAGAGCCGCGCTTTCTTCGATTATCTCCAGGCGATGGATCGCCTGCGCGAGGCGCGCGCCCTCCCCGCCGGCTACATCGACCGGCCCGGCGGACGCGCGGTGTTGGATCTCCTCTGGGCCAGCCGGCTCGCGCCCCACGATCTGCCGGACAAGTTAGACAAGAATCCGCTCCATCCGCTCACCGACCGCGAGCTGATGGCGCAGGTACTCCCGCCGCACGCGCGTACCTCGTGGTTCCGCCGCCCCACCCCGACCAATCGCACGCACGCCCAGCGCGGGCACGAGATCTGGTTCTGCTACCTCAACGTCGGCGCGACCGCGCCCATCATCGCGCGGCTGGAGGCGCCGGCCTGGGCGGTGGAGGGAGAAGAGGCATCCGGCATCGCGACGTTGCACGCCGCGCTGCGCCATCAAGCGCACGCGCTCCAGGGCTATCCCTACGTGCTGGCGCGCGCGCACGAGGTGGCGCTGGTCACCACACAGGATAAGGCCGCGTTGGATCAGGAGCTTCAGCGCCGCCTGATGGCGCAAGGCTTCGTCCCGCACGAATCCGAGAAGGCGCGCCAGAAATCTTATTTGGGGCGACGATAGATCAGGTGCACATCACTCTCGTTGTGGTGCGTTTCGTATTCCGTAAAACGTATTGCGTAATTATGTTACGCATACTTCGGGCAATTACAAATCGAATCTTGTGATTAATTCATTACGAAATACGCAATACGGAATACGCTTCGTGGCTTGACCAGATCCCCCTGAAGAGGATAAACCAGACCGCCACAACAAGAAAGACAATCAGAAAGGAAACACTATGGCTAAATCCGGTGCATTGATCATCATCGGCAACGTATTGCGCTCAGATATTCGCAGCTTCGTCATCGCGGCGCGACTGAAGGAGCCGGAGGTCCCGACCTTCGGGGCATTCGTTCGCGCGCCGATCCAGCAGGGGCAAGCGATCCTGATCGGCCTCATCTACGACATCCGCCTGCGCGACGATCCCTTCCTGCGCAACCTGGCGGCCACCGTCACGCCCGACAACCCCAACTACGCCGAGATCATCAAGGATCAGCAGGAGAACCGCGCGATCCCGGTGGAGATTTCCGTCGCGGCGATTGGCTATGGGGATAATGAAGGCCACTATCGCCACGGGCTGCCGCCGCAGCCGCCGCTGATTCTGCACAGCATCACCAGTTGCGATACCGCCGAGATCCGCGCCATCACGGGCGCGCCGGACTTCATGCGCCCGCTGCTGGATAACCGCGACATCCCGATAGTCGAGTTGCTGCCCCCCGTGCTGCGCACCGCCGCCCGCCTCCAGCCAGAGGCGGATCAAGAGCACTATCTTGTTACGGCAGGACGCTACCTCGCCCGCCAAATGGGACGCGATCTGATTCGATTGGAGAGTATTCTACAGCGTCTGAGCTAACTCTCAACCTTCCAGGGAGCTGACATAGTCCAACGCCACCCTTGCGAAGGTTACGTAGGGATTTTGATACTCAACATGCGATGCTGAAACAAGATGATCTGGTTTGAAAGGCTCTTGACCAACCTTCGCAAGGATTCTCAATAAGGAGAGATTATGCAAATCGTCCGCCGATTTATCCGCGAAAGCGCCTTTGAATTAGCCCGCCGCGACCTGGCGCTCTTCTTAAATGATAACGAGGACAGGCTCCTCCGCATCTTCCGCGAGGAGATGAAGCTATTGGATGATAGTATCCCAGAGGAAAATATCTTCATCGACATCAACATGGTCGCGCTGGGTGAGGCTATTCTCCAAGCCGCCTTGC
Organism: uncultured Anaerolineales bacterium; assembly: GCA_964496595.1. GTDB lineage: Bacteria > Chloroflexota > Anaerolineae > B4-G1 > SLSP01 > JAAAOZ01. The sequence goes on along the minus strand of CAZCAI010000040.1, from coordinate 6,318 downwards.
ACGCCATCCGCCGCTTTCTGCTCGAAGAGATCACAGATGAGGATGTAATCCATCTCGCCGCCGAAAAAGGCAAGATCAAAGACGTGCCCATCGATCTCTCTAAATCCTAGCTCGAATCAGCAGCCAGCCCTCGCAGCACTTCCTCGACGGTCAGCCAGCCGGCGCCGGGAAAAAGGCGCGCCATCTGCGGCGCGAAGCGATCCCCGACGAGCGCCTCGGCGGGCCGCCCCCGCGCAACAATCTCGCCCGCTTGCAGCCGCCACACGCGGTCGGCCACCGCCGCAACCAACTCGACGTCGTGCGTGACCAGCAAGATCGCCATACCCTCCGCGCGGAACTCGCGCAGCAGTGACGCGAGCCGCTCCTTGGCCCCGAGATCCAGCCCGCGCGTCGGCTCATCCAAGAGCAGCGCCCTCGGCCCGGCGACCATGATCGCGCTCAGGGCCACGCGCTGGCGCTCCCCGACGCTCAAATCGCGGGGATAGGATTGGGCGTACTCCGTCAGGCCCAACCGCGCCAACAACGCGTGCGGAGAAGACAGGCGTAGGGCGGATTGGCAATCCGCCGAGGAAACAAGCAAGCCGTGATTTCGCAACGTGATGCGCAACTCCTCCATCACCGTCTCGGCGAAGAGCAGCGCGTTGGGGTCTTGCGGCAGATAGCCCACCTCGCGGCAGATGTCGGCGACCTCCCGCTCCGCAATCGAGGCGCCGCCCACGTTCACCTCGCCGCGCTGGGGACGCAGCAGCCCCACCAGGCACTTGAGCAGCGTCGTCTTGCCCGCGCCGTTCGGCCCCACCAGCGCCCCGATCTCGCCCGCGCGGAGCGTCAGATCGATGCCGCGCAGCACCGGCTCGCGGCCGTAGGCCACCTCCAGCCCCCGCGCCTCAATGATCGGCTCCGACGCTTCGCCCCCCTTTGCTCCAGGCGGATTGTCAAATCCGCGCGCAGGAGACGGGGATCTAGCGATCCCCTTGGAGCGAGAAATAATGATCGGCCCCGACGCCGTGCCCCCCTTTGCTCCAAGCGGATTGTCAAATCCGCGTGCGGGAGACGGGGATCTAGCGATCCCCTCGAAGCGAGAAGGAGAGCGCCTCATCCGCTCCCGCGCCTCCGCCACCGATAGCGGCAGCGGAGACCAGCCCAGCGCCTTGCCCAACGCCGCCACCGGCGGCACGGCCTCGACGTGTCGCAGCACCTCGCGCGGCGACCCGACCGCCACCGGCGCGCCCCGCGCGGGCATGTGGATGATTCGATCCACGAAGGGCACGACGCGCGCCAAGCGATGCTCGGACAAGACCACGGTCATCCCTAGCTCGGCGTTGAGGCGCCGCAAGGCGCGCAATACTTCATCTGCCGCCGCTGGATCAAGCTGCGAAGTCGGCTCGTCCAGCACCAGGATCTGCGGTCTTATCCCCTTGACGCGCTGCCCAGCGTCAGGGGATGCAAGCAATGCCAGCGCCGCCGCCATCGCGACGCGCTGCTTCTCGCCGCCGGAGAGCGTCGTCACGCGCCGATTTCGCAGCGCGGTCAACTCCAGCAGCGCCAGCACCGAGGCCACGCGCTCGTGCATCTCCGCGCGGGGAAGCGCGGCGTTCTCCAGCGCGAACGCCACCTCGTCCTCGACGCGATCCATCACGAACTGCGCCTCCGGATCCTGAAAGACGAAGCCCACGTACCGACTCATCACCTGCGGCGTCGCCTGGACGGGATCGCGCCCGGCGACGGTCACGCGCCCCGTCAGCGCGCCGCCGCTGAAGTGCGGCGCCAGGCCATTGAGGCAGCGCAGCAGCGTCGATTTCCCCGCGCCCGACGGCCCCATCACCAGCACCATCTCGCCCGCCGGGATGTGGAAGGAGACATCGCGTAGGACGAACCCCTCCCCTGAACGTGGATGTAGGGCGGATTGGTAATCCGCCGCGTCGGAATGCCATTCCGACCTACGTGCCTCATCGGCAGGGTATCGATACGAGACGTGATCGAAGGTGATCATGATCATCCATCCTCCCGCCGGAGAGCCGCCAGCGCCGGCGTGATGAAGCCCAACAGCGCGCCGCCCGCCAGCGGCGCAAATCCAGGCAGGGTGAGCGCGGGATAGGGCGTGGTGTTGCGCGTCTCGCCCGCCAGGAGCACGAATCCGGCCAGCGCCAGCCCGGCACCGAGCGCGACGCCCCACGCGCGCGCCGTCCACCGGCGGCGGCGATAGGTCGTATGCGAGGTGCGCCCGCCCATCCGCCGGAGTATCCAGAACAACAGCGCGCCGCCCGCGACCAAGAGCGCCATCCCCGCCCCCGGCGGGCCCCATCCCCAAATGTAAACCAGCGCACCGCCCGCCAGCAACGCCAGCGCCGCCAGCAGGCCAATCTGGGCCGCCTCATCGCGGGCATCCCCCTCGCCCGTCGCGAAGCCGCGCGCCGTCATCGCCTCCGCCAACTGGAACGCGCGCTCCAATCCGCCGACGAGAAGAGGCATAAAGAGCGGCGCCCAATCGCGCACGCCCCGCATCCGATGGCCGCGGATGGCCTGCGCCTCGCGGATCTGGGCCATCTGCCGCAGCGTCGTCGGCACGAAGGTCACCGCGATGGAGACGACGACGGCCACCGGGTAAAAGGCGCGGGGCAGCAAGCGGATGAGATCACGCACGGGGAGCGCCAACTGGAGAACGCCGAACGCGGCGAAGAGCGCGGAGAGCACCAGTCCGTTGATCGCGCCGTAGAGCGCGCCCTCCGCCGTGATGGGGCCGCCGATCAGGGGCCAGGCGCGGGGCAGGGTGAGGAGCGCCGTCTCGCCCGCGTGGGTCGTCAGCGCGTTGAAGAGCGCGCCGACGGGGATCATCCAGAGCGCAAAGCGCAGGGGCGAAAGCGGCATCGCGGGCGCGTCGGAGGTGCTCAGCGTCTCCGTCACGAGGAGAAGCTCGGCAAAGATCAGCGCCAGGTAGAGCGGATTGCGCGTGAGCGAGAGGGCCGTCACGACCGCACTCAGCCAGAGCAGCCATGCCACGGGATGAATCACGGCGTCGGTTAGGGGATTGACGTTCGCGTCCGCGCGCATCAGTTGGGCTGCTCCGCGCCCTGGGGCTGATAGACGAAGGTGAAGCGCCGTCGGAAGCGGCGGAGCGTCCACAACGTCGGCGCGCCGAAGAGCGCCAGCAGCGCGACGTTGCCGCCCGCGCGGATCAGATCCCACACCAGCGAGGTGGCCGCGTAGAAGGCGACGTAGCGCCGGAGGACGGCGCCGGGTGAGAGATCGGGCGCCCACGCCTGCGCCGTCGGGACGGCCAAGAAGGGCCAGAACCAGAGGTTGGCGAGCACGCCGTAGAGCAGGCCCCACAGCGCGCCCGCACCCGCGAGCACCACAACCTCTAACCACTCGCCCTCGGCGCGGAGCAGGCGCACGGGCCAGCGCAACAGCGACGCCGAAAGCCCCGTCCATCCGGCGGCCAACATCTGCGCGGGCAGCCACGGCCCCACCCCGCCGGTCGCCAGCGCGGAGACCAGGAGCGTCAGCACGCCCATCAAGAAGCCGAAGCGCGCGCCGAAGAGATAGCCGGTGATCAAAATCAAGAAGAAGACGGGACTGAAGCCGCCAGGGCCGGGGATCGCGGTCTCGGCGAAACGCAACACCGAGTTGATCGCAACCAACACGCCCAAGAGCGCGAGGATTTTAGTGTCCATCGTCGCCTGCTGAGTCTCGATCAACAGCGCTGCCAACACTGCGACCAATAACAACGTCAGCAGGAGCGGGCCGTGCTTGGCGCGATCCTGAAAGAGCGCGGGCCAGAGCAGCGGCGCCAACAACACCCCGCCGCCGATGGCCGTCGTCAGGGCGTAGAGCAGCGCGCTACTCAAACGGCGCATCATAGCGCATCATCGCGGCTGCTTAATGCCCCGCGCCAACGCCCAGAGCGCGAACAACGTCAGCAGCAAGAAGAGGAAGATGAGGTAGGACACGGTCGTTCCGGAAAAGCCGGAGCCGGTGGTTGCCGCGGGTGGCGCTCCGGCGGATGATGGCCGCGTCGGTGTGGGCGTTCGCGTGGACGTTGGCGTGGCGGTCGCCGTCGCAGGGGCTAAGGTGGGCGAGCGCGTTGCGGTCGAAGTTGGCGTCGGGGTCCGTGAGGGCGCATCGGTGGGGCGCGGCGTGCTTGTGGACGTGGGTTCCGCCGTGGGGATCACCGTCGGGGCCGATGTGGAGGTCGGGGCCGTGGTGGGCGGCGCCGGCGTCGCCGGCGGGATGGGTGTTGCGGGCGCGCCTGACACAGCCGGCGCATCACAAATCGAGTCCCAGGAGATCGCGGGCGGCAGCGCGCCTTCGCCGCCCCAGATCCAGGCGTCCACGTCGCCGTGCCCCACCATCCACGCCGAGGCGCCGACGCCGGAGTAACGCCAGGCGCCGTCGTCGCCCTGATGGTAGTAGATCCAGTAGCGGCAGGGCTGGCCCTTGCACTCGCAGAAACAATCGTTGGCCGGGCAGCCCTCGCCATCCAGCGAGCAGACCGTCGCGCCCATCGCGTCGCTGCCGGGCGTCACCGCCAGCCCCGACCGCTGAAGCAGCGCCAGCCCCGAAATTTCCGGCTCCTCGAAGCTCACACAGCGCGTGCGCACCCGGCCATCGCCGTGGACGACGACCAGGCCCGCGCGATGCGGCGGCGCTTCCTGCGCCGCAACCGGCGGCGCGAGGGCCAAGAGCAACGCGAGCAGGAGTGCGACGAGAGCACCAGTGACTCGGCGAGAAACGTATTGCGTAGTTCGTATTTCGTAATGAACTAGTTGCGAGATTCGATTGGTAAGTGTGCAAAGTATAAACGACGTAATTACGCAATACGTTTTACGGAATACTGACACGGCTCTTTGACCTAGAAGCTCACCATACACTTTATTCATCACGTCCCATGCGTCGCAATCCGACCCCGATTAAGAGCACGCCCGCCCAAATCGCGATGGCCCCAGGCGCAGCGGTCAGCGTCCCGCCGGAGGCCGGCAGGAGCACAGGCCCGGTGGCAGTTGTCGACTGTGGCGGGTTCGCCGCGCCCACGACGGGCACATCGACGAAGGTCATCCCCGCGACGGCCTGGATCGCCTGGGCGGTCGCCATCACATTGGGCGTGGGCATCGCGGCCTGCCAGGCGTACGCGCCGCTGGCATCGTCGCGGAGCGCCTGGAGCGCGCCCAGCGGATCGACGCCCTCGCCCGCCCACCTGCTCAGCGGCTCATCCAACGCGGCCAAAGCCTGGATCACGACGGCGGTGGAGTTGGCGTCGGTCGCGGTCCCCCACGCGGAGGGCTTCTGGTAGGGGAAGCCGCCATCGGCGTTCTGCATCCGCCGGAGATAGGGCAACGCAGCGCGCGCCGCATCGACCTGCCCCTGCGAGACCAGCGACTGCATCGCTAAGGCCGTCGTGTTCGTGTCCGCCGTGCCGGGCGTCGGATCGCCGAAGAGCGACCATGCGCCGTCCTCGGTCATCGCGTCCGCCAGGAGCGTCACCGCATCCGAGGGAACGTCGGCGCCGGCGTTGTGCAGCGCGAGGATGGCGTAGGCGTGCGCGAAAAGCGAATCGCCGAACTGGCCGGAGGGCGCCTGGGCCGCGCGCAGCGCCGCGACAAGATCGCGCCCGGCGAAATCGCGCGGGTTCTGGCCGGTCGCCACGGCCACGAAGATGGCGCGACTCAGCGCATTGGCGTCGCTGATCGCGCCGCCTCGCACCTGCGCGGCAACGTAATCCAGCGGGGAAGCGCCGTCCTCGGCCTGCCAGGCGCTCACATCCTGGCCGGACGCCGCCGCCGCCAAAATCACCTCGGCGGTCGTGCCGAAGTCGGCGCCCTCGGCGAAGCCATTGGTGAAGCCGCCGTCTGGCTGCTGGTAGGAGCGCAACCACGTCAGCGCCGAATTCGCGTCCTGGGCCGCCACGGGTAGGGCTAAGGTCAAGAGTAACAACGTAATCCAGATGATGTTTGATAGTTTCTTCATTTTTGTCCTCCAGGTTAAATTAAGTTACAAGTTAAAAGTTACAGGTTGAAAGTTGAAAGTTACAGGTTGGGCCAATTTTCCTGGAAGAGGGCTGGAGGTTGTTGGAGGTTGGAAAGGAAAAGCCCCCTTCGCTCGGAGAGCTGAGGGGGCTTGGTTATGTGATTTTATCGACTATCACATGCCTCAACCTTTCCGCGAAGGTTCGATAGCATCCATTTGGGCGGAGTGTCGGGCTTTCCTCACGAGAGGATCACCGTTGCGGGACAGCGCCGGTTTTACACCGGACTTCCTCACTTTAAGCGCCGCCGTCCTGGGGACGGGAGGCGCACCTCGATGGTCGCGTTATTCAACTGT
>CAZCAI010000039.1:0-29469 GCA_964496595.1 uncultured Anaerolineales bacterium | reverse complement strand
ATTTTCTACATATGACAAATGCAGTGAAGGTAACTAAGAGTGTTTACACCCAATTTAATTATAACCAACGCTGGCAAAGGTTGCAACTTGGGGGGTTGTGAAACACACTCCGGCGTGGTATACTGCTTTATGTAGTTGTTCAACAGGAGCAAGTGTTTGCCAGGAGGTACGATGGTCAATCAAGGTTTGTTAGGGATTTTGCGCTGTCCGCACTGTGTCAGTGGCGAGACCCGCCGCGAGGATTTGGAAGATCCGGGCCAATTGTCGTTGGTCCGTGAAGAAAGTTGGCTGGTGTGCCAGGATTGCGAGCGTAAGTATCCAATCCGCGAGGAGATTCCCGTGATGTTGATCGAGGAAGGGGACAAATGGATCACTACGTCGGTCGAGGATTTGCCGGTCCCGCCGCCGGACGAGAGCTGAGATCCCCAACGTCGTACAACTGGCCCGTGATGGCGCTGAGCGGCGCGGGCGTTGCATTTATCTTCTTAGGATTGCTCACGTTAGCTCTCCCGCCGGCGCTAGAAGGCGCCCGGATCTGGCAATTGGATAGCGACCACGCTGTGTATTTGATGGATCTCGCAGGGGCGTTCGCGATCGGTATGGGTGTAGTTTTGACGTGGTTGAGCGGGAAGCTGTGGAATTATCAGTTCCAGACCTAGTATGTGTAGGTTGCGAGCGGGGCACCTACGCGCTCGGGCTGGAGCTTCTGCAGGCGATGACCTGCACCGTCGGTGCGCTGGGGGAGCACACGCTGCCGGCGGGATTGTATCTCTATGTGGGCAGCGCCTTCGGCCCGGGTGGATTGGGCGCGCGCGTCGGGCGGCACCTGAGCCAGACCGCCAGACAGCACTGGCACATCGATTATGTGCGACCGTACACGCAGCCTCGCGCCGTGTGGCTGGCCCCGGAACAGCGCATCGAATGCGAGTGGGCGCAGCATCTTCTGGCCGATCCCCGCGCCCGGATCATCGTTCCGCGTTTCGGCGCCTCCGATTGCACGTGCGCCGCGCATCTGACCTACTGGGACAGCACGTGCCCGGCGGCGATCCAACTGCCGGGCGCGCGTTTTATTGACATTTAGGGTCGGCGTGATATACTGCAAAATACGTGGGTCGTTAGCTCAGCCCGGTAGAGCAGGGGCCTTTTAAGCCCAGGGCCACAGGTTCGAATCCTGTACGACCCATTTAAAGGTTTTGAGGGTACGGTAAACTCCGTGTGAACTCTCAAAGTCCACGACTATTGTGTCTGTAAAGGTGCAATAATCGGTTAATGGGGCCGCAATGCTTTGACGGGCGAGCGGCCTCATTTGCTTTCTACCTACTGATCAATCGTCTTGCGATGATCCTTCCTCTGGCAACTCAATCCCTCGAGCTGCCAGCCATTCTCGCGCATCCTCATCCTCGATAAACCAATCGCGGCCTCGCTTAACACCCTTCAGCTTGCCCGAAATCAGTATTTTGCGGATGTATGCGCTGCTCACCTTCGCAAGCTCGGCGAGCTCCACCGTCGTCCAGTCACGGTATGTCATACAAGCCCCACCTCCTTCGGTTACGTGAAAGAACTGCATCCCTATAATAGCGTAGAAAGAAAAGGCTGTCAAGGGGATTTTGTTCGATTTAGCATTAGGTTTGACCAGCACCTTAACAACCGCATAATTAGAAATTAGTCAGCCGCGGCGACCGTGATGCGCAGCGCCCGTTCATCGCGCCAGTGCGGATTCGCGGCGTTGAACCGCGCACAGGTGACTTCCATCGCCCGCTGCTGATCGGCGTAGCGGTACGGCTCCAATTCCACCTCAATCCGATCCGCGTGCCACGTCACCCGCCCCGCCTTGCGATAAATCATCTGGGTCGCCTTCTCCAAGCTCACGGTGCGCCACTCAGGAGCGCAGTAGTTTCCGGCCACCCAATTGGTCGAGTTTAGGCCATAACGCGCCACTGTCGGTCGTCAGATGGCTTTCTAGGTATCCATCGCGGGCGGTGAGGACTTCTTCCTCAACAATCATTGTTAACGTGCGGTCAAAGGTCGCGTTAACCTGCTCGCTGCGCCTAATACGTGCTATTTGAAGTCATTTCCGCAACCTTCGCAAGGGGCGTGCTCATTTGACTAAAACGCCTTTCGATTTATGATGAACACACTGTTCATTATTGGACTGTGTGTCTTTTATATTTCCTGTAGATCATCAGGCATCATCTGGAGATAGATATGGCTAATAAAGTGGATCGTCGTGTGCGCCGCACGCGACGTCGATTGGGCGAGGCGCTGGTCGCGCTGATCGCCGAACGCGGCTACGACACGCTCACCGTCGAGGAGATCGCCGAGCGCGCCGATGTGGGACGAACGACTTTTTACTCGCATTATCAGGATAAGGATGACCTGCTCTTAGAGGTCACAGGCGAGGTGGCGGAGCAGATCGAGCAGCAATTTCTCCGCCTGTTGTCGGCGGACAACGTCGGCAGCGAGGAGATCACGGGCGAGGTCGTGGAGGAGATCGAACAGCATTTTCTCCACCTGTTGGCTTCGAACGGGGTCAGCATCGAGGATGTCATCGCGTTGATGTTCCGATTAGCGGGGGAGAATGTGGAGATGTATCGCCTCATTATGAACGGACAGTGCGGCCCGCTCGTCTTCCGGCAGTTCCAGGAGAAACTCACGGGCTTGTTTGAGAGCATTTTGGAGACCAGGGCCAAGAAACAAAGGCATCCGCTCCCCCTGCCCGCGCCGATGATCGCGAACTACTTTTGGGGCGCGCTCCAGGCGACTATCGTCTGGTGGCTGGGCAGTGACCACCCCTACTCGGCGGAGGCGATGGTGCAGATGTTCTACCAGCTCTCGATTCAGGGCACCGGCGAGGTGCTCGGCGTCGATCCCGCCCGCTGGGGATTGACGGAGTCCGGCTAATTCAGCAGATGAAGCGAATTGAGCAGATAAGATTTGGAAGCATCTTAAACAAGCATAAATCTGCTTCATCTGCTCTATCTGCTGATAAAACCGTCCACAGGATATATTTAGGCCTTCACCTTCATCATCCGGGCGCGATGGTAACCAATCTGCACCTCGATGTAGCCGCTGAGCTGCTCATCCAACGCGTCGTCGGTATCCACGCGCAGCGCGGGCAATTCGCGCGCTTTGCACTCGCTGCTCACGACGATGATGTGCGCCTTGGGCCGCTCACCACCCACCCGGCGGATCACCTCCGGCGTAAATTGCTTGTTCCCTCGCCCGAAGATAAAGCCATTCCCGCCAATCGGCGCGACGACGATGTAATGATCCGAATAGCGCGGGAGCAACGCTAAAATGTCCGCCTCGTTCAGATCCGCGCCGACCAGCTCCCCGCCCGCGACGGCATCGACGCCCAGCAATGTCTTTTCCTTCTCGATCTCCAGCGCCTCGGCGATGGCGCGCACGGTGGTGCCCGGCCCCAGCAGATAGAGCGTCTCGCTCTCCATATCCATCTCCTCGACGACCGAGGCCGCGATGTCGCGCTTGTTCTCCTCGGAGGAGGCGCCGCGGTTCGAGCCGCGCTTGCCCGGCTGCACAAAGCGCGCCACGTCGGGCACGCGGAGATAGCCGTAGAGCCGCGCATCCAAATGATCCTCGCGGAACGCATCCTCGTCGATGTCTAGTACTTCTTCTTGCGCCATCTCGATCTCGCCATCGCCCTGTTCACTTTCAATAAAAGCGTCGATGAGGCCGGCAGCCGCGCGCGGGCTGTAGGTGAAGGCCGCGCTGTAGACCTTCACGCCGGCGGGCACAGCCACCACGGGAAGGTCGCCAGCGATAGCGTCGTAGATATCGCGCGCGGTGCCATCGCCCCCCACGAAGACGAGTAACTCCACGCCGCGCTTGCGCATCCTCTGGGCGATACGGCGCGTATCCCCCGCCGAGGTTGTCACTGCGCTCTCCGCGATCTCCCCGATGACGGTGTGATCCATCTCCGCCGCCGCGAGATATTGGGCGCCCATCGCGCCCGGCGCGGTCAGCCACTGGATCGCGTCGCGATGCTCGATGTGCTGCAACATCGTTTCCGTGCGATGCGGCGTCACCGGATCGGCGCCCAGCTCCACCGCCCGCTCGTACATCCCCCCGTCCGTCCCCTTGAGGCCCACACTTCCGCCCATCCCCGCGATGGGATTCACAATCAACCCGATTTTAATATTCACGCCTCTCATCCCTCCCTCCAGTATCCAATCTCCAACTTCCCCTCCATCATATCATAAATTTGTAAGTTTCGTTCAGGTCGGCTAACAAGATCAAATTGCCAGGAGCGCTTTTAGAAAACAGGCCGCGGAGGTTCACCCTCTCGGGGAAGCTATTTCTTACTCATTCCCTGGGCCGCAAGTGTAATCTTGACTTTTGGCTTTGCTAGGGATAGAATAACTTGGCACGTTACCCAGAGGCACCCCAGCGATCTTTAAATTAAATCTTAATGCTATCAATTTGAAGGAGACAACTATGGACGACGCCATTTTTAAGGAAGTGCAAGCGATCATTGTCGATATTCTGGCGATTGAAGAGGATAAAGTGACGCCCGATGCCAATTTCCGCGAGGATCTTGAGGCCGATTCCTTGGATCTGGTCGAGTTGATTATGGGCTTCGAGGATGAATTCGGTGGGCGGATTCCCGACGAGGACGCGCGCGAAATCAGGACCGTCGGCGACGCCGTGAATTACATCGAAGCGAAGATGGCCGCCCAAAGTTAGCCGACTCAGCCGGATTATCTTCTATATTTTTCTCGATCAAAGGCCACCCCCCTCGGTGGCCTTTTCTCCTTGAGTGCAGTCGATGCGAATTGGCCTACTTTCGGATACACACGTACCTTATCGCGCGCCGGTGATTTCCCCGGCGGTGCTCGCGGCCCTGCGCGGCGTGGACTTAATCCTCCACGCGGGCGATGTCGATGAGCCATGGGCGTTAGATCCGCTGCGGGAGATAGCGCCGGTCCACGCCGTGCGCGGCAACCGGCATCTGCTGGATCGTTCTGGCGGCGGGCGCTCGCTGCCGGAGAGCGTGATGGTGGACGTGGCCGGACATCGCATCGCGGTGACGCACGGCCATCAGCTTGGGCCGCTCAAGACAAGCGTGTGGAAGGCGCGCTCTGCATGGCGCGGCCTACGGGGGCGCGGGAACTTCCCCGCCTATACCGAGGCGATAGTCCAATCGCTCTTACGGCGTTTCCCGCAGGCGGATGTGATCGTCTTCGGACACACGCACATCTTCTACACGACGCGCCGCGATGGCGTGTTGGTCGTCAATCCCGGCGCGGCGATGGCGACATCGTACTTCAACGCGCCGGATGCGCCCTCGGTGGCGCATCTGGTGTTGAGGCCGGGGCAGCCCCCCAGAATCAAGCGGATTCCCATGCCGCCGCAGGATCAGGCTGTTCTAAGAAAATAAATCTCCCAAAAACAAGCCGTTTTCCGAGGAAAAAGTATCAGTTCGGGAGGTTTTAATTTCTGTACGGTTCACCTCCACGGGCGTGGGGAAAACCCATCTGGCGCAAGCTCTCACCCACGAGGCCTGTCGGCGCGACTACACCGCCCCTCTTCGTCAACACCCTCGAGCGCCGCATCCAGACCTATCTCCGCCCCGACTTGCTGGTACTGGACGACTTCGGACTCAAGTCCCTCCACCCACCGGCCCCGGAGGACTTCTACGACATCATCAACGAGCGCTACGAACGCGGGAGCATTCTCCTCACCAGCAACCGCCCGCCAGAAGAGTGGCCCGACTTGTTCGGTGATCCCCTGCTGGCCTCGGCTGGCGTGGATCGCCTGACCCACAATGCCGTTGTGGTGATCATCACCGGGGGCCAGCTTCCGAGCTTACGGCTCCCGGCCGAAAGAGGAGGTACCTATCGAACAACACGGGTAGCGTCATCGGATTATTCCTCTGGAGTTACGCTGCCGCCTGCTCTACGAGTGACCCATCTTAGCCGAAACCCGGTGGCCCATTTCTCCACAACATTCAAAGGAGCCGCAGGCTTGGAAAAGCCTGCGGCTCCTTCTTTTTTGGATTTATCGCCACGCCATGCTCCCTCGGATTTTGCTCGACCACCGAATTGTGCTATGCTTATTGTGTTACAAAATCAAGTCTTCGCCAACATCCACCGTGATGATACCGATTTTGAGCAGCATATCTGGGGAAGGAGACAACCTATGAACGACCGCATCAGAAAACCAGACTTGATCGCCCGCGTCGCCGAGCGGCTTGATATGCCACCGGACGCCGTCGAGCCGGTGATCGAGGCGACATTGGACGAGATCTACCAGGCCATCAAACGCGAGCAGCGCGTCATTTTGCGCAACTTCGGTACGTTCTACGTGCGCGCCGGGCGTGAGACCTGGACCTTCAAGTTCAATCCCTCGCAGAAGTGGCGCGCGTTGTTCGGCTGGTCATCTTCGTATAAGGGAGAATTATAGTGATGCAAAAGAGCAAAAAGCAGTCTGCAAATATACCCTACCTCGAAGCACAGGAAGACGGTCTGTTGATGCGTCCAATGAAAGGTTGGGCGGCTGAAAAGCTAGATTATTTGGAACGCTATCTCAATTTATTCATTACAGCTATGCAGAACAAATCTTGGCGCGCTCTGAATTACATCGACCTTTTCGCCGGGCCGGGCAAGTGCCAGCATGAGGACAATGACGACGTGCATTTGGGGTCGCCTCTGCTGGCACTAACAGCCAAGCACGCTTTTGATCACTATTTTTTCGTGGATTTAGATGCTGATAACATTAAAGCACTCAAACAGCGTTGCCAATATTCACCCTGTGCAGATCGAATCCAGTACTTTCAGGAAGATTGCAATGTTGCTGTTCATCATATCAGTGAGCAGATTGAGCGCCTTAATCGTCGCTACATACAAGGTCAATGGCCATGCTTGAACCTTGCTTTTCTCGATCCAGAAGGTCTGGAGTTACACTGGCACAGCTTCGTACTGACCTTGTCATCCATTACTCGCAGATGGGACTCCAAAGATATATGCCTGTTGCTATTGAGAGGTCTGGGGAGACGGTCATTGACCGCTTTTTTGGCAGTCGAAATTGGCGCGATATCTACAATCAGGGACAGGGCCAACCTGGAATGTATGGGGAACTCATCAGGCTTTACAAGCGTAATCTCTGTGATTTGGGATATGTAGACGTGAAGAGCGCCGATGAAGTATGGCGTGTACCGGTAATGCGCAACACAAAGAATGCACCTCTATATGCTTTGATATTCGCCAGCAAACACCCTTTAGGGGAAAAATTCTGGTATGAAGTCACTCAACGCGACGTGCATGGGCAACGACGATTATTCTGACTCTTGCATCGCTAGAACATATGTGCTATTATATAGATGACTTAATTGATGGATGGATGAGTAAAAGGGGGCGCATCATGAGCACTAATTCAGAGATAGAGTGGACGGAGTCAACCTGGAATCCGGTCACGGGCTGCACCAAAGTCAGCCCTGGATGCGAGCATTGCTATGCCGAGCGTATGGCGCATCGTTTGAAGGCGATGGGACAGCCGAACTACCGCAACGGTTTCAAGCTCACTGTGCATCCTCACATGCTCGACCGCCCCTTGGGATGGAAAAAACCACAGATGATCTTCGTCAATTCAATGAGCGATCTCTTTCATCAAGATGTCCCCTTGGATTTCATCCAACAGGCGTTCGCCGTGATGCGTGAGGCGCACTGGCACACATTCCAAGTCCTCACCAAGCGCGCCGAACGCCTGGCCGCGCTGGAGGCCGATCTCGATTGGCCTGCCAACGTGTGGATGGGCGTCAGCGTCGAGAATTGCGATTACACCGGCCGCATCGACTACCTGCGACAAACCCGCGCCGATGTCAAATTCCTCTCGTTGGAACCGCTGCTGGGGCCGCTGCCCAGTCTGGATCTGCATCAAATCGACTGGGTGATCGTTGGCGGCGAATCCGGCCCTGGCGCGCGCCCGATGGATCGAGCGTGGGTCACGGATATTCGCGATCAATGCTTAGCCGCGCACATTCCGTTCTTTTTCAAGCAATGGGGTGGTACACGCAAGAAAAAAGCCGGGCGCAAATTAGAAGGCCGTTTCTGGAATCAGATGCCGCGCCTGGCCTTCGCGGGCGCCTAAAAAACACGCCCTTGCCAATTCACTAAAGTGTGTTAGGTTAGGCGCATCTGCGCATCTCACTCAAAGGATCAAAACAATGGACTGCGACGCAAACATCGTACACTAAAACCAAGCCTTTCGAGGCAATCTCCGCCCCATTGGGGCATTGACGAGCCTGTCTCATGTGGGCGCGCCATCACTAAAAGGTTCCTTTCTCGCCAAATTCTTGCTCATCGCACATGAATTTGACTAGTCAGGTCGATGGCCGGGGGTAGTGCTACGAGTTATCCCTGTCGCAGCACGTCTCGTTATATCCTGAATAATAGGTATTGAAGCTTACCGCGGACGTCTGTGACGTCCGCGGCTTTTTTGTGTCACAACATCACCATCCTTCTCGGAAGGTACACAAGGAGTCATCAATGAAGATACCCATCCAAAAATACTGGCGCCTCTTACATACCTACCTCCGTCCGCAGGAACACCGGATCGCGATCCTGGCGCTCCTGGTCGGCGCGAAGATCGTCCTGCGCCTGCTCAACCCGCAGATTATGCGCGCGTTCTTGGATCAGGCGTTCGCAGGCGCGCCGCTCTCCACGCTGATCAGCGAGGGCGCAGCCTTCTTCGCCATCGCGGCGCTCACCCAGGGCCTCACCGTCGCCAACCTCTACACCAGCGAGATGGTCGCCTGGTCGGCCACCAACGCGCTGCGGCTCGATCTGCTGCGCCACTGCCTGCACCTCGACCTGAGCTTCCACAAGGCGCACAAACCCGGCGAGTTGACCGAGCGCATCGACAGCGACGTGGACGCGCTCTCCAACTTCTTCTCGCGCTTCGCGCTCAACGTGATCGGCAACGGCGTGCTGGCCATCGGCGTCCTCATCCTCCTCTTCCGCGAGGGCCTGCTGCTGGGCGTCAGCTTCACGCTCTATACCATCATCGGCCTGCTCGTGCTCGTGCGCCTGCGCGAAATCATCATCCCCTTCTGGGATCGCTTGCACGACATCCGCGCGCGCTTCTACGGCTTCTTGGGCGAGCAGTTCTCCGGCACGGAGGACATCCGCGCCAACGGGGCGCAGGCCTACGTGATGCGCCGCTTCTACCTGATGCTTCGCCGCTGGCTGCCCATCAACCGCAACGCCAGCCTGGCCGCCTACTCCGGCTGGATGACCAACGCGGCCCTGATCGCCGTCGGCGAAGCGCTGGCCTACGGCCTGGCGGGCTACCTCTGGTTCCGGGGAGCGATCACCATCGGCGTGGCCTATCTCATCAGCGATTACATGGGCCTGCTCTTCGGGCAGATCGCCGAACTGCGCTGGCAGCTTTCCGACCTGCAACACGCGGAAGCGGGCATCGGGCGCGTTGAGGCGCTCTTCGCCCGCCAATCGAAGCTGGAAGACGGCGCGAATGGCCCGCTGCCCGCCGGCGCGCTCGATGTGGCGTTCGAGAAGGTCTCGTTCATCTATGAAGACGCACCCCCCTCAGTCCCCCCCGAAGAGGGGAAAGATGCGGCGCCTTTACCTTCGGATGACGAGCGCGTGCTGCGCGACATCGATTTCCAGTTAGGGCCGGGGCGCGTGCTGGGCCTGTTGGGACGCACGGGCAGCGGCAAGACGACGTTAGCGCGGCTCCTGATGCGCCTCTACGATCCGTCGGAGGGCCGCGTCTGCCTCGGCGGATTGCCGCTCACGGCGACCTCGCGCCACGATGTGCGGCAGCGCGTCGCGCTGGTGACGCAGGAAGTGCAGCTCTTCCGCGCCAGCGTCCGCGACAACCTCGCCTTCTTCAATCCGCAGATTGCAGACACGGAGATCTTCGCCGTGCTCCGCCAACTTGGGCTGGATGCGTGGCTGGCGAGCTTGCCGGACGGCCTTGATACAGAGTTGAGCGCGGGCGGCGGGGGCCTCTCCGCCGGACAGGCGCAGCTTTTGGCCTTCGCGCGCGTCTTCCTCTTCGATCCCAGCCTCGTCATCCTGGACGAAGCCTCCTCCCGTCTCGATCCCGCCACCGAGCGCCAGATCGAGCGCGCCATCGACATGCTGCTGACCGGGCGCACGGCCGTCATCATCGCCCACCGGCTCAACACCGTCCACCGCGCCGACGAGGTGCTGATCTTGGAAGAAGGCCGCATCCGCGAGCATGGCCCGCGCGCCGCCCTCGCCGCCGACCCGACCTCGTACTTTCATCACTTGCTACAAACGGGGATGGAAGAAGTATTGGGGAATGAAGAATTGCGAATTTAGAATGACGAATAGAGAATTAAGCTCTATAAAAATATTCTAAATTCATCATTCGCAATTCTAAATTCTAAACTCAAAAGGAATATCTATGACTACAAAAATCAACACGAACAAGCTTATCTGGCGACTCGTTACCTACAAACCGTGGCTCTCCGCCGCGTACGCGGGCATTTTCCTCATCATCTACATAATGGAACTCGCGCCCCGGCTGCTCACCAAGCTCTTCTTCGACACGCTGACGGGCCGGCAGCCGGCGGGCTTCAATCTGACCAGCGTGATCGTGCTGGTGCTGGCAACGCGCGGCTTCCACATCCTGACCATCGGCGCGGGCGCGGTGATCGGCGCGCGGCAGCGATTCGCCGTCGGCGGGCTGCTGCGCCGCAACCTGCTCGCCCACATCCTCCATCGACCCGGCGCGCAGGCCGTCAGCGCCCCCGGCGCGGCGCTCAACACCTTCCGCGACGACGTGGACGAGGTCGTCGGCGTGATGGCCTGGCTGGCCGATCAGATCGCCATCTTCACCTACACGGCGATTGCGATGGCCCTGATGCTGCGCATCGACGCGCGCATCACGCTGCTGGCCCTGCTGCCGCTCGTCGTCGTGATCCTCGTCTCGCGCGCGACCAGCGCCCGCGCCGAACGCTATCGCAAGGCCACGCGCGAGGCGACCGCCCGCGTCAACGGCGCGCTCACCGAAATCTTAGGCGCGGTGCAGGCCATCAAGGTCGCTTGCGCCGAGCCGCACGCGGCGGCTCACTTGGATGAGCTTGGCCAGCGCCGCCAGCACGCCATCGTGCGCGACCGCGCGCTCAACCAGCTCATCATCTCGCTTTGCGAGGAGGCCGGCACGCTCACCGCCGGCATGGTGTTGATGTTGGGCGCGAGCCGCATCCGCAACCAGACGCTCACCGTGGGCGATTTCGCGCTGCTCATCACGAGCTTGGATAGCATCACGATGTTTATCGTGGAATCCGGCGGCTTCACGGCGTACTTCAAGCAGGTGGGCGTCGCCCTCCGGCGCATCTTGGCGCTGGTGCGCAGCGGCCCGACGGCGATCTCGGAAACGGAGGCCGCCGACCTGCTGGTGGCGCATCATCCGCTCTACCTGCGCGCGGAGCCGCCCGCCGTGCCCTTCCCCGCGCGCGAACCCGGCGACCGATTGGCGCAACTGACCGTCACGGGGCTGACCTCCCACTATCCCGGCGCAGAAGGGAGCGATGCGAATGGTATTGAGGACATCAATTTTTCGCTCAACAGAGGCGATTTCGTCGTCATCACCGGGCGGATCGGGTCGGGCAAGACGACGCTGCTGCGCGCGTTGCTGGGGCTGTTGCCCGCCGAGCGCGGCGTCATCGCGTGGAACGGCGCGCCCGTCGATGATCCGGCGGAGTTCTTCGTGCCGCCGCGCAGCGCCTATACCGCGCAGATTCCGCATCTCTTCAGCGAATCGCTGCGCAACAACATCCTGATGGGGCTGCCGGAGGAGCGCGTCGATCTGCGGGGCGCGATCCAGCGGGCTGCGCTGACGCCCGATGTGGCGCGCATGCCCGACGGCCTGGAGACGCGCATCGGGCCACGGGGCGTGCGACTCTCTGGCGGGCAGCGCCAGCGGACGGCCGCCGCGCGAATGTTCGTGCGCGAGCCGGAACTGCTTGTCTTTGACGATCTCTCCAGCGCGCTGGATGTCGAGACCGAGCGCGCGCTCTGGGAGGGCGTTTTCGCGCGGGGGCGGGATCGGGCGGCGATGTGCCTGGTCGTCTCGCACCGGCGGCCCGCGCTCCGCCGCGCCGATCACATCCTGCTGTTGGATGAAGGTCGGCTCGCGGCGCAGGGCACGTTGGACGCGCTGCTGACGTCCAGCCCGGAGATGCGCCGGATTTGGGGAGAAGGGTAGGCTTCGCGATGTTGCATATACCAGCGTTGACCCGCGTCGGGAATCTGGCGATCCCCTTGGAGCTATTTTCGCACGCGACGCAGCATCCCACGAATAGCGCGCATGTCGCGCTCTATGATGCGCGCCAGCGGCTCCGGCGGCAGATGTTCGAGCAGCGGCCACGGCGCGCACTCCGAGGCGCGCAGCACGGCGTTGGCCGCCGCGATGCCGGTGACGCACGCGCGCTCCAGGTAGAGCGCGGGCGTCGGGTGGCGAATCCAATCGCCGCAGCAGAAGAGGCCGGACCACGGCGTCTCGATGCCTAAGTGGTCGTCGGCAGCGCCGAACTTGGAGAGTGTGTGCGTCGGGTCGTTGCGGCGCAGGGTGGCGTGCAGCCGATGGCCGCGCAGTTCCGGGTAGGCGCGCTCGATGTCCTGGGCGGCGTGCGCCAGCAAGGCCGCGTCGGGGCGCTTCAGCCACGCCTGCGGCCCGTAAATATGACTCTCGATGGCGCTGCCGCCCGTGGCGCGATGCCAGCGCGCAAAGGGGTCTTGCAGGCGGTGCAGCCAGAAGAAGTTGTCCAGGATAAAGTCCCCGCTGAAGATGCCGGCCTCCGCGCCGGGACGCGGCGCGCGATCAAACCAGAGGCGGACGATGCCGACGGGGACGCCCGTGGGCCAGCGCAGATCGGCGGCCCGCGCGGCGGTCTCCGGGCTGGCGCGCAACAGCTCGCGATTGTGGGGCGCGTCGGCGGCGACGATGACGTGGCGCGCGGTCGCCTCTTGCACCTCGCCCGCCTGGCTCTCCCACGTGACGCGCCACCCCTCACCCGCGCGCGTCAAGCGGGTGACCTGCGCATCCCGCCGAACCTGCCCGCCCAGCGCTGCGATGCGCGCTGCCCACGGCGCGATCAGCGCGCTGCCGCTATCGGCGGGAAAGTAGGAAAAGGCCCACGCATCCCGCCGGAGGAGCGTGTAGAAGCGCAGAAAGGCGATGAATCCGGCGGCCGGCACGTCGGCGGGATCGGCGGCGCTGCCGTTGCGCGCCAGACCCGCGAAGAGCGCCTCGAAGCGCGGCGACCAGCCCGTCGTCAGATCGGGCAGCGTCATCCCCTCCAGCGGCTGCGATTCCCGCAGCGGATCGATGGAGAGCGCCACCAGCAGCGTCGTCAGGACGGCGGGGAGCGCCAGCACATCGCGCGGCCTCAGCATCCCCAAAAAGCGCGGGCGGATGAAAAAGGCGAGCGCGTGGAAGGGCGCGGGAATCCAACTATAGCGCAGCGCATCCCCGATGATGGCGCGTTGCATCCGGCGCCCGCGATAGATCCAGGTCTCCTGTTGCGCGGGCACGAGCACGGGCCGCAACTGGTGGCGGGTCAGCATCGCGTTGAGGTTGCGGTACTGCGACCAGATGCCGTGGACGCCGTGATCCTCCGGGAAGCGCCACGTGTGCCCGGCGTGCGCCAGTTCGGTGGTTGGGCCGCCCTGGAGCCGACCGCCGCAGTACGCTGGGTCGGCCTCCAGCACCAGCGGCGCGAGGCCGCGCTCGGCCAGGTGCAGCGCCGCCGTCAGCCCGGCGACGCCGCCGCCCACGATGATGACCGAATGCGAGGTTGGTTGGTCCATTTTAGTCGCCATATCAGCCGATGCTGTAGGTGACCAGTTCGCCGCGCCGCACGACGGGATAGCGCAGCCACTCCCAGAGCAGGGCCAGCGGGCGCGCCTGCATCAGCGACGGCTCGACGTAGCACTGCTGGAAGCAGCTTGTGCAGATCAGGGGCGGCGATCCGAAGCGCGCGTGCGCCTGCGCCACCGCTGCACCCCAATCCGAGACCTCCAAGAGCGAGCTTGGCTCGCCGCCCTGCTCCGTGCCGCTCCACTGGATCGGCGGGCAGGGGTAGACGAGCCGGCCATCCGGCTGGATGTGGGCGAAAAGGGTAGGGTAGCACTTGAACGGGATCGCGCGGCGCATCGTGCGCAGGGCCGGGCCGCTCACCAGCAGCGGGAAGCCCTCGCGCTTGAGGCTGATCAGCCGGTCGATCAGGGCTTGAAAGCGCGCGGAGGTGAGCAGTTCGGAGCGCGGCCAGTTGTTGCGCGCTTGCGGGGAGACGGAGAGCGCCAGTTGATGCGCGGCGCAAAAATCGATCACGCCCTCGACCAAGCCCAGCGTCTCCGGCGTGATGACGCAATTGACGATGATGCGAAAGTCCTGCTCGGATTGGCGCGGTGCGAGATCGCGGAGATTATCCAAGATCTTCTGGGCCGTGCCGGGCGCGCTGCGCATCACGGCATCCCAGCGGGCCGGCTCGACGGCGTCCAGGCTGACGACCAGGCGGTCGATCAGGGGGAGGAGCGCCGCGTGATCGGCCAGGAGCGCTCCATTGGTGAGCAGCGTCACGCCGCGAAAGTTCAGGGCGCGGGCGTGGCGCACCAGCGCCTCGATGTGGGGATGGAGCAGCGGCTCGCCGCCGGTGAAGATGATCCGGTCGGCGCCCTCGCGGATGCGCGCCAGCACGGTCTTCGTCTGCGCCAGCGAGAGCGGCGCATGCTGGGCATCCCGACGCGCGCCGTAATGCTCGCAGTAGACGCAGTTGAGATTGCAGCGCTCGGTCACGTGGTAGACCGCTACCAGCGGGCGCAGCATCCGCCGCCCGGCCAACAGCTTCACGAGATTGAGCGCGTAGTTGCCGATTAACCTACTCAAAGAGACCTATCCTTTGCGCGCGTGCGTCGTCTATCTTCCTCATATCTTCCTCACCGTCTCCGGCGACGCTTCTGGACGACGACCCGCTTTTGTTGAATTTGCTTGCCCAGGCGCTTCTCGACGAAGAGTTTCTCGCCCGTCCAGGGGTTCATCTCGGTGTAGTACATCAGGCTGGAATAGGTGGCGGGCGTGGGCGTGAAAATCTGCACCTGTTCGGGATGGAGGTGGAGTTCGCGGGCGGCGAATTGGCGGAGGCGATGCATGTCGCGCTCCGTGCAGCCGGGGTGGGCGGCGATCAAGTAGTAGGTGAGGAATTGCTTCTTGTGCGCGGCCTCGGTCGCCTTGAAAAAGCGGCGCCGAAACTCCAACAGATCCTCCGGGCCGGGCTTGCCCATCAGTTCCAGGACGCGCGGCTCGGTGTGCTCTGGCGCGACCTTCAGTTGGCCGGAGACGTGGTGGCGCACCAGTTCCTGGAGATAGGCTTCGCCGTGGCGATTATCGGCCAGCAGCAGATCGTAGCGCAGGCCGGAGGCGACGAAGACCTTCTTCACGCCGGGGATCTGGCGCAGGCGCTGCAACAGCTCCATCTGCGGGCGATGATTCACGGGCAACTGCGGGCAGATCTCCGGGAAGATGCAGCGCTTGTGCTCGCAACCGCCGTGCTTTAGCTTCTTCTCGCACTCGAAGCCGTACATGTTGGCCGTCGGGCCGCTCACATCGCGGATGTAGCCCTTGAAATCGGGCTGCCGGGCGATCTGCTCGACCTCCTTCACAATCGAATCCTCGCTGCGCCAGCGGATCGTGCGCCCTTCGTGCATCGCGATAGCGCAGAAGTTGCACTCGCCATAGCAGCCGCGATGCGTCGCCACGGAAGCGCCAATCGTCGCCAGCGCGCGCACCTCGCCCTGGGCCTTGTAGTAGGGATGCGCGTCCCGCTCGAAATCCAGGGCGTAGACGGCGTCGAGTTCCTCCTGCGAGAGATAAGGCGCGGGCGGATTTTGGATCAGGTAGCGGCTGTCCTGCTGCTGCGCGAGGCCGCGAGCGGTCTGCGGATCGTTGTTGTGGTAGAAGGTGTGGAACATCTCGATGAAGGCGCGTTTGTCCTTGCGGACGGTGGGATAGGAAGGCAATTCCAGATAATCGGGCGGTTTCTCCTGCGCGATATAGCACAGGCCGGGGAGCTGCTCGCCCGTCTCTCCTCGCTTCAGCGTCTTGGCCAGCGCGACGATGGTCTTTTCCGCCATGCCGTAGACGAGCAGGTCAGCTTTGGCGTCGAAGAGAATGGAGCGGCGGACGCTGTCGGCCCAGAAATCGTAGTGGGCGATGCGCCGCAGGCTGGCCTCGAGGCCGCCCAGGACGATGGGCGCCGTCTCCTTGAAGAAGCGCTTGATGAGATTAGTGTAGACGATCACCGCGCGGTTGGGCCGGCGATCATTGACGCCGCCGGGTGTGTAATCGCCCTGACGGCGGAGCTTTTTGGTGGCGGTGTAGTTGGCGACCATCGAATCGATGCAGCCGCCCGTCACGCCCCAGAAGAGTTCCGGCTCGCCCAGCCGCGCGATGTCCCGATCCGAATGGATGTCGGGCTGCGCGATGATGCCCACGCGGTAGCCGGCATCCACCAAGACCTGCCCCACCACGGCCACGCCGATGTAGGGACTATCGATATAAGTATCGCCCGTCACCAGGATGACGTCTAACGCCGTCCATCCCCGCGCGCGAACTTCTTCCGCTGTCGTCGGCAAAAACATAGCACCTCACAAATCTTTTACTTTCCGGGAAGCTACGAAAGCGCTTCTGTAAGCTAAGCTATGTAGCTTCCCGGAAGGTTGTGGCATCCTCAGAGAACCTCACCATCTTCCATTATACCATGGCGCCGCTTGCCCCGTGCTATCATGTACCTGCTAATATGGTACAATGACATAATAACGTAATGATGGCTCGTGGAGGAAGATGATATGAGTCCCAAATCGCCCATGACGCTGCACGTCGGCGATGTCGTGGCGTTACGCAAGCCCCATCCCTGCGGCGGGCGGACGTGGCGCATCCTGCGGGTAGGGGCGGATATCGGCATCGAGTGCCAGACGTGCCAGCGCTATGTCATGCTCCCTCGCAAGCGATTTGAGTCGCAGGTCAAGCGCGTGGTTCATCAAGATGAAGATAAAGGAGATCAAGCCTGATGATAATGGATTTATCCACCGAGACGAAGCGCTTTTTGTTTCTCTTCTCGGATACGGGCGGCGGGCATCGCGCCTCCGCGCAAGCCGTGGCGCAGGAGATGGCGCGCCTGTATGGGGAGGCGGCCAGCATCGAGATGTTGGACATCTTCGTGGAGATGGGGCGCTGGCCCTTCGATAAATTCCCGCGCTGGTATCCGACGGTCGTCGGGCTGAACGGCGTGCCGTGGGGCATCGGCTATCGACTCTCCAACCATCTGAAGCTGGTGAAAGCGGTCTCGCGCCTGACGTGGCCGTATGCGCGGCGTTCGATCCGCCAATTGCTCCACGAACACCCGGCCGATGTGATCGTCTCGTTCCACGGGCTGCCCAATTATATCCTGCACCTGGCGCTACAAACCTCCGATCTGCCCGTGCCGCTGGTGATTGTGGCGCTGGATCTGGTGACGGTGCACGCGAGCTGGTTCACGCCGGGCGCGGCGACCTACCTCGTCCCCACGGAGGCGGCGAAGGATCGCGCGCTGCGGTGGGGTCTCCCCACGGGCCGCGTGGAGGTGACGGGGATGCCCATCCGGCGCTGCTTTGTGCAAGCGCAATCGCTCACGCGCGAAGCGGCCCGCGCCCGCCTGGGTTTGCCACGGGACGAGACCATCGTCATGGTGATGGGCGGCGGCGAGGGGATGGGGCCGTTGGCCGAGGTAACGCGCGCCATCACGGAGGCAGCGCCCTCGACGTATGTCGTAGCCATCACCGGGCGGAACCGCGCGCTCTATGAAGAGCTTTCCGCGCTGCGAGATCGCACCGCGCCGAAGCTGCACGTCGAGGGCTTCGTTACCGACATCGAGGTGTGGATGCGCGCCGTCGATCTGCTGGTCACCAAGGCCGGGCCCAACACGCTGGCGGAGGCGTTCGTGATGGGGCTGCCGCTGGTGCTGTACACGGCGCTGCCGGGCCAGGAGACGGGCAACGTTGCCCACGTCGTTGAGCACGGCGCGGGCCTCTGGGCGCCGACGCCAGCGCAGGCCGCGCGGGCCGTCCGCGACCTGCTCGCGCATCCCGACCGGCGACGGAGGATGGCCGCTCGCTCGCGGTCGTTGGCGTTGCCACATGCCGCCGAGACCATCGCGCAGCAACTCTGGAACGTGGGGCAGATTTATATTCCGCCGCCGCTCAGCCTCATCCCACCGATGGATCTCCGTCTGCGATTGCCGTTCCGGTAACGGCGCGGCGCCTATTTTGGGTCTGACAAGGCGAGCATGCTATAATGCTATATTGTCTTTCATCTCCATCATCTTCACCGCGCATGTAAACGCCAAGCCCGATTCCGAAAACCAAAAGCGGAGCCAAATTATGATAACGAATGAACTGTTGGAAACGAAAGAGAAAGCTCAGCGACTTATGGACGAACAAGCGGGGTATGACCTGCATAACTACGCTGCGAATTTGCATGAGATCGTGAAGAGAGCTGAAGAGCAACACGGGATTAAATTTCATTACAAGCCAGTTGAGAAAGTTGCAAATCGATTCCTACAACCCGCCGAGGTATAGACTATATAGTTGCTCTCTAACAACCAAGGCTTGGTATAAGGGCAAGATCCGTTTCCATATAAAAAATAATGAATTCACAAATAGAGCAATTTTTAAATCACATAGAGTTTGAGCGCGGATATTCCCAGAACACGTTGACCGCCTACAAGGGCGATTTGCGACAATTCCAGCGCTTTATCGATAAAAAAACCAGCATCGACGGCTGGGCCGATCTGACGCCCAAGAGCCTGGAGCGCTTTTTGGCGATGTTGCAGGAGCGCTCGTACAAAAAGGCGACGGTGGCGCGTAAGGTGGCGTCGGTGCGATCCTTCTTGAATTTCCTCTTTGCCGAGGGCGTGATTCAAAGGGAACTGGTCGATTGGCTGCCGCAGCCGAAGATCGGGCGGCGCTTGCCGCGCACGCTTTCGCGCGAGCAGGTGCAGCGCCTGTTAGATGCCGCCGCGCAGGATCGCACGCCCTCTGGCCTGCGGGATCGCGCTATTTTAGAACTGCTCTACGCCACCGGCCTGCGCGTCTCGGAGGCGGTTACCTTGACGGTGGACACTGTCGATCTGAAGCAGGGCACGATCCGTTGTGTGGGTAAGGGCAACAAAGAGCGCATCGTGCCGGTGCACGCGACGGCCCAGGCCTGCCTGCAACAATATCAGGAGGAAGGGCGGCCCTTTTTGCTGCGCGATAGCGGCGAGCGGATGTTTTTTCTCAATCGATTGGGGCGCCCGCTGACGCGCCAGGGATTGTGGTTCATCTTGCAACAGTACATCGAAGCCGCCGAATTGGGCGATGGGGTGACGCCCCACACACTGCGCCACACCTTCGCCACCCACATGCTGGATGGCGGCGCGGATCTGCGGGAATTACAGCAGTTCTTGGGTCACGCGAACATCACGACGACGCAGATCTACACCGAGGTTTCCAACCGGCGCAAGCGCGAGGTCTACGACCGCGCGCATCCCCGCGCCTTCGCTGAAGGGGATTCCGACGCCCCAACAGCATCCAATCCATCATCAGAACAGAATCAGGAGGGAGAAAACTATGAGTAAGAAAGATTTTTTCGAGATGCCGGATTACGAGCAGGCCGCCGCGGCTATCCGCGAGCGGGCCGACATAACGCCCAAGATCGGCCTGATCTTAGGCTCTGGCCTGAGCGCTCTGGCGGATTCCGTCGAGGACGCTGTCATCGTTCCCTTTGATGACATCCCTCATTTCCCGGTCTCCACCGTCGAGGGACATCAGGGGCGGCTGGTGTTGGGCATATTGGAGGGGCATCCCGTGGTGGTGATGCAGGGACGGGTGCACTACTACGAGGGTTACTCGATGCAACACCTCACCTTCCCCATCCGCGTGATGAAGCTGTTGGGCGTTGAGACGCTGATCGTGACGAACGCGGCCGGCGGCCTGAATATGAGCTACAGCCCCGGCGAGGTGATGATCGTTCGCGATCACCTCAATCTCCTGGGGATGGCGGGCCAGAATCCCCTGCGCGGGCCGAATCTCTCGGAGTTTGGGGTGCGGTTCCCCAATATGAACGGCGCCTACGATCCAGAGCTGCGCGCGCTGGCCGATAAGGTCGCGCTGGAGGCCGGCATCCCGCATCATCAGGGCGTCTACATCTGCCTGGCCGGCCCGAGTTACGAGACGCCGGCGGACGTGCGCTTCCTGCGCTTGATCGGCGCGGACGGCGTGGGGATGTCCACCGTGCCGGAGGTCACCGCCGCCCGCCACGCCGGGATGCGCGTGCTCGGCCTTTCGGGCATCACCAACACGCTGGTCGGCGAGGAAGGCGCGGCCGGGCCCACGCACGAAGAGGTTTTGGAGGCCGGTAAAGTGCTCGTGCCCTACTTAGAGACAATGATTCGCGGGGTGTTGCGCGCTCTATGAATGTCGTTCTCTCCTGGTTGGGCCAACAGGCGCTGCTGATTTACCTGGCGTGCCTGATGGGGGCGGTGGCCTATCTCTTTATCGCCATATCGGCGAAGCGCAAGCGCGATTATGCCCAGTTTTCGCTGGAGCGTGAGGTCTACCAGCAGCGCGTCTCGCGCGCGGCGATGATGGCGGCGCTCTTCTTGGCGCTGGGTGGTGTGGTCTTTCTCATTCGAACCTTCGTCTTCCCCACGCTGCCGGCGGTCGAGACGGTGGCTTCGACGCCGGTGGAGGTGGGGCTGTTCACGCCCACACCTTCGCCGACGCCCACGCCGCTGCTCCCGTTGACGATCCAGTCGACGGATAATATCACGGCGACGGATGGCGTGACGACGACGGAGGGGGTGGATGTCCCGGTGGATGCTACGCCGGTCGTCATCCCGACTGATACGCCTGTCCCGACCGCGACGCCCATCCCAGAGGCCGATTTACAGCCGGAGTGCCCTTCGCCCAACGCCCAGATGACCTACCCTCTCGCCGGGAGTGATATCTCCGGCGTTGTGGAAATCCAGGGGACTGCTGATGTCAACGCCTTCTCCTACTACAAGTTCGAGGTGCTCTTTCCCGGCGCGAATATGCCCACCGACATCGCCCAGTACAACATCCCGGTGGAAAATGGGCGGCTGGGCATCTGGGATGTCTCCAACACAGAACGCTATCCGCCGGGCGGGCCGTATCGCCTGCGCCTGGTGGTGGTGGATATTTACGGCAACACAACGCTCTGCACCATCCCGGTGAACATCGTCGCGCCGGAACCGGTAGAGGGATGAATCCCATTCAGACCCATTCCGGGGTTTCCACGATTGAGAATTTAGAATTGCGAATTTTGAATTATGCCGTTGTGTAAAGATTCTAAATTCGCAATTCGCAATTCTCAATTCGTAATTCGCAATTTTTGAGGAGGTGCACGTGCACATTCGTTCGGCCCGTGAGGGCGATTGGGAAGCATGCTTAGCCTTGGATCGATCCTACGATACGGAGACCGCCTGGCAGATGCAGGAGGTCAGCCGGGCGCGCGAGTGGGGCGTCTCGTTTCGGGAGGTGCGCCTGCCTCGCAAGCAGCACATCGAGGATGCGATAATGCCGGAGGCGCGCCTCCAGTCGTGGCAGCGCAGCGATGCGTTTTGGATTATGAAGGAGCGCCGGGAGGTGCAAGGTTATATCGCGTTGGCGCTGGAGTACGCGCACAATCAGGCGCGCGTTATGGATTTAGCGGTCGCGCCGCCCTACCGGCGGCAATCGATTGGAACGCAGTTGCTGTATCATGCGATGGAATGGAGCTTGCGTCACGAGGTTAACCAGATGATCATCGAGGCGCCGCTGAAGGCGCAACCGGCCATCAGCTTCGCGATGCACTATGGGTTCGGGTTCTGCGGCTTCCAGGATGCCTACTGGCCGGGACAGGAGACGGCAATCTTTCTCCGGCGCGGCATATCGGGCCGTGATCTGAGCCGCAAACGGTTTCGATAGCGATTTTTTAGACCTGTCCTTGCGAAAGTTACACAAGTGATCTCAAACCGTCCGTACGATGTGTAGCGAGCCGGTTAATCTGTTTACAGAGCTTCCGTTAACCTTCGCAAGGATTCCCTGGTTGATTTTCAAATATGCTCTGAGGAATATGACTTTTTCGGATGGAGGGAGGAATCCGGCGTATGCAGTCCTTCTTGATGCGAGCGAATGATGTCCTCACCGCCGGCGTCGCCACGACGGCGTTCGCGCTGGTGCTCTATCTATTCTACTACAATCGTCGCAGCCTCGTCGCGCGAGCTTTCAGTGGACTGCTGGGCTGTGTCATCATCGTTTATCTCTCCGACATCCTGATGACCGACCCGCCCGAATCTACCTACTTTGGCGTGTTACTTCGCTTCCAGTGGCTGGGCATCGCCTTCACGCCGCCCTTCTACGCCGAATTTGTGCGCTCCATTCGCATCTCCGTGCAGGAAGATAACTTCCCCGCCTGGTTACGGATCGCGAGCTTTCTTGTCAGTGCGGTGGTGGCGATTTTGGCGCTCACGACCGACGTGGTGGTCTGCGATGGCGCTATCACGGTGGGAGCGCCTCACTTGCGCGCTGGCCCGCTTTTCTATCCCTTCGCCGCCCTCTTTATCATCACGGCCCTGCTGGGCCTCCGCGCGACCCTGGCTGCGCGCCAGCGCTGCTACACCCGCACCGCGCGCCGTCGTATGGCCTACCTCTCCATCGGATTCGTCGCGCCGGCGATGGGCGTCTTCCCCTACCTGTTAGCCATCGGCTGGCCGGAGACAATCCCGGGTGCCTTCTTGTGGGCGCTCCTCATCCTGGGCAACATCGCCGTCGGCGGGATGTTGATCCTGATGGCCTACGGCGTCGCCTTTATCGGCGCGCTGACGCCCGACCGCGTGGTCAAGCATCGGCTGGTGCGCTTCTTGCTGCGCGGCCCGGTGACGATGATTATCGCGATGATTGCCTTCGGCGTGGGCCTGACGTTGGAGCGCGCCTGGGGCTTGGGTGATTACACCCTCTCGCTGGTGGCCTTCGCCGCCGCCGGCATCCTCTGCCAGTTGGGCATCGAGTTAGCCAAGCCCATCATCGACCTCTTCCTCTATCGTGGGGGACGGGCGGAGGTCGCGCAAGTGCAGAATCTGGCGCAGCGGCTCATCACCACTGCCGATCTGCATCAATTCTTGGAAAATGTCCTGACGGCGATGTGCGAGTTGCTCCAAAGCAGCGGCGGATTCGTCGCGCTGTTGGAGAATGATAAACCCCACTGGGAGATCGGCTGCAATGTGCACATCACCCCGTCGGATGTGATGGAGATTCCGTTGACCCAAGTCGTCGAGGCGGAGAAACAGGGACTGTTTATCCTGTGGCATCACCATTGGATGATCCCCGTCCACGATAAGATCGGCGAGGAACTCCTGGGCTTGATCGGACTGCGCGAGCCGGAGATCACGCTGCCGCTCGCGGATGAGCAGGAGGCATTGCTCACCCAGTTACTCTTGCAGATCAGCGCGGCGCTGGAGGATCGGCGTCTCCAGCACATGATCTTCCGCACCTTTTCGCCCCTGCTCTCCGAGCTGGAGGACATCCAACGGCGCGGCGGGATGTTGCGCTACGATGGCGATCTGGCCGTGGGCTTTTCGCTTACAGAATCGCCCGAATTGCCGGAGTGGGTGTATAATGCCTTAACCCACTATTGGGGCGGCCCGCGCCTGACGGAAAATCCGCTTTTGGAGTTGGAGATAGTGAAGCAGGCGGCCCATCAATATGATGGCAACGTCGTCAAGGCGCTGCGCGCCGTCCTGACGGAAGGGATTGAGCGCCTCCGGCCCGATGGCGCCCGAAAGTTGACAGCCCCGGAATGGTTATTATACAATATTCTAGAGATGAAGTTTCTGCGCGGGCAGAAGGTGCGCGATATCGCGATGCGCCTCGCCGTCAGCGAATCCAGTTTCTACCGCAAGCAGCGCGTCGCCATCGAGAACCTGGCGGACATCATCGCACAAATGGAAGCGCAAGCGCGAAACGAGCGCCCCGATCAACCAGAGGAATCAGAGGCCGCGACCGCAGTCCCTTCTGTCAGATCGTAATCAGATTAACGAGAATGCAACGCACAATCACAAGGGTGTGAATTCGGCAGTTTTTAAACTCGCAACTTTTAACCTGCAACTTTCAACTTATTTTTAGAGGAGCAGTTCTATGGCGCATTATATCCCCCCCTACATGCCTCCGTGTGAAAATTATTGGCAATCGATGTTGGATGAGGGCGACCTCAGCCGGTTCCCTCCCCCTGGTTTGTGGGAGTGGACGGAGTTCCCCGATGTGGGGATGGATGTGTGGGAGGCCGCAGAAAAGCTGCATCACTCCCACACGGTGATGGAGTTGATCATCGACGACTACAATCGTGGCGGATTGATCGCTCACTGGAAGGGCATTGAGTGCTTTGTTCCGGCCTCGCACCTGCTGGACTATCCCTTCCCTGCCGATCCGGTGGCGCGTGAGGAACGCTTTAAGGAGTACCTCAATCAGGAGTTGCGTCTTTGCATCATCGAAGTTGAACCGACCCGCAACCGCATTCTGCTTTCGGAGCGCCAGGTGGCGGATTGCGAACCGGAGGAGCCGGAATGGCCCGATTGGCTCTGCCCGGGCAATGTTTGCCAGGGCACGGTCACCAGCGTGCGACCCTTCGGCGCTTTCGTCGATATCGGCCCATTGGAAGGCATGGTGCATATCTCGGAGATCTCCTGGGGGCGGGTGCGACATCCCGAGGATTTCGTGTCGCCGGGCGACGAGGTCGAAGTGCTCGTCCTCAATGTCGATCTAGAGAATCAGCGAGTCGGCTTGAGCCTGAAGCGTCTAAAGGAGAACCCGTGGTTGATGGTCGAGCAACACATCCAGCCCGGCGATGTCCTGACGGGCGAAGTCGTCAGCGTGGAGAAGTTCGGCGTCTTCATCGAGCTGGTCGATGGCCTGGAGGGGCTGCTGCACATCTCCGAGGTCGATCATTGCCGGAGCGCGGCCGATCTGCAAGCGTATTACGATCTGGGAGACGCGGTCCCGGTGCGGGTGTTGGATATCATGCCGGATGAGCACCGTATCGCGCTCGGCAGAAGCGATGTCGTTGATGTCTCCAGGCGTGATGGAGAGCCGCGCTATGCCACGAGATAACCATCCGCCCCGGGCCGGTTACCAGATGGCCCGGTCTGCGCGGAAGTCCACGCGCCGCTCCAGCCGCTCGCAGCATAAGCTCACGCCTGCGATGGAGGCGCTACAATCCGTCAGGAAGGCCGTGCTCCCCGCGCTGACCGGGCCTACCGGCCAGCAGATCTTTGCGCTGGGGCTGATCGGCTTTGGCCTGCTGACCATCTTTACGACGGCGGGCCTCAACTCCGGCGCGGTTGTCAACGCCTGGGCGCGCGCTCTGGTCTTCCTCTTTGGATGGGGCGCTTACCCCGTCGGCGCGATGATTACGGGCTTGGGGCTGCTCTGGCTGCGCCACCTGGTGCATCAACCGACGGCCTGGCGCTGGCGGCCCTTCATCGGCTTCGAGCTGATCCTCGTCGGTATGCTCACGCTGACCCACACCCTCATCAGCCAACTGGGTTGGGCCTTGGTGCAATCCGGCCAGGGCGGCGGCCTGATTGGCTGGGCCTTGTACGTTTTCTTCAACGATTACTTCGGCCCGCTCGTCACGAGTTTCTTGATGGGCGGCGTGACGTTGATCGGGATCGGCCTGGCGTTCGATGTGACTGGTAAGGATCTCGTCAATTTCGGGCGCCGCATCGCGGGCGCCTGGCGGGCGCTGCGCGCGCGAGCGCCTGAATTCGCACCGGCGGCGGCCGAGCAATTGCCCTTGGCAGAAGCGCCGTCCGCCGAGGAGATGCTGCCGCACGCTTCCGCCCCGGCGGTTCACACCACTGCCAAGCCCCTCTCCTCCAGTGCGAAGAAAAAACGCCAGCGCGAGCGCGTCCAAGTTGCGCAACGGACGCGCGGCGAATCTCTCCCGCCGATGTCGCTGCTCAAGGAGCGGCGTGTGATCGGCATGGACGAGCAGGAGGTCCAGCGGAAGATCAAGATCATCGAGAAGACGTTAGGGCAGTTTGGCATCCCGGTCGAAGTGCCGCGCTCCGAGGTGCGTCCCGGCCCGACGGTGACGCAATTCGGCGTCGTGCCGGGCTACATCAGCCGGGGCGCGGAGGATGAGGAGCAACGCAAGGTGCGCGTGAGTCAGATCTCCTCGCTGGCCGATGATCTGACGCTAGCGCTCTCCGCCGAGACCATCCGCATCGAGGCGCCGGTGCCAGGGCGCGCCGTCGTGGGCATCGAGGTACCCAACGCGCACACCTCGCTCGTCTCCCTGCGCAGCGTCCTGGAGAGTGATGAATTCGCTCGCTGCCAGGGGCCGCTCTGCTTCGCAGTGGGGCTGGACATCTCCGGGCGGCCCATCGTGACGGATCTGGCGCGCATGCCGCACCTGCTCGTCGCCGGCACCACCGGCAGCGGCAAATCGATCTTCATCAAGGCGCTGGCCGCCAGCCTGATGATGTACAATTCGCCCACGGATTTGCGCCTGGTGACGATTGATCCCAAGATTGTCGAGTTGACCCATCTCAACGGCCTGCCGCATCTCCTGGGGAAGACGGAGACGGATTTGGAAGAGAGCATCCGCGCGCTGCGCTGGGTCGCGCACGAGATGGATCAGCGCTACAAGCAGTTCGCATCCGCCGTGGCGCGTCACTTGGACAGTTACAATGCCAAGATGGCCCGGCAGGGTAAGGAGACATTGCCCCGCATCCTGGTGATGATCGATGAGTTGGCGGATTTGATGCTTTCCTCGCCGGAGGAGACCGAGCAGACGCTCACGCGCATCGCGCAGATGGCGCGCGCGACGGGCATCCACCTGGTCGTCGCTACGCAGCGGCCCAGCACGGATGTGGTCACCGGCCTGATCAAGGCGAATTTTCCCGCGCGCTTGAGCTTTGCCACCGCCAGTTCCACCGATTCCCGCGTAATTTTGGACACGCCGGGCGCCGAGGCGCTTCTGGGGCGCGGCGATATGCTCTTCCTGCCGCCGGACGCCTCTGCGCCGCTGCGCGTCCAGGGCTGCTTCCTTTCCGATGAGGAGTTGGAAGCCATCATTAGTTATTGGCAAGAGGAGGCCGGCGAGATGCCCGACGTGGCGCCGTGGACGGTGATGGCCGAATCCAGCGGGCCGGCCAGCTTTCGCATCGAGGGCGCGGATGAGGACGCGGATCTTCTGGAGCAGGCCATCGAGATCGCCCAGAAGCGCGGCAAGATCTCCACCTCCGGGCTCCAGCGCCGCCTGCGCATCAGCTATCCGCGCGCGGCCCGGCTGATGGAGGAGATGGAGGAGATGGGCGTCGTCGGCCCGCAACCCAGCGCCGGACGCAAACGCCGGGTCATCTTAGGCGGAGAAGATTAGACCTTAATTCCTGCCTACCCGACAGTTTATGAAGCAGATATACAGACAAACCCAATTACACAGAGGAAATCCC
Organism: uncultured Anaerolineales bacterium; assembly: GCA_964496595.1. Classification (GTDB taxonomy): domain Bacteria; phylum Chloroflexota; class Anaerolineae; order B4-G1; family SLSP01; genus JAAAOZ01. The sequence continues at coordinate 1,931 of CAZCAI010000039.1, read as the reverse complement.
TTCTCCGCGCTCTTCTATGCCTTCTTAGTGATGCTGTGTGTCTAAATTGAAATTTAATCTGCTTGCATCTGCTCCATCTGCTGATTAGGATCAGTCTTGGAAAAAGCGACCGGTAGCTATCTTTAATTCAATAAGTGAGGAGAGGGCGATGAGTACGAGGGAAGCTACACGATTTTTACAGCAGGAAAATCAGCGTTTGCTGCAGGAGAATAAGGCGCTCCAAACGCACGTGGAAAAGTTGCAGCATTATATGGAAGTGTTCGCCGAATTATATTGGTCGTCACAGTGGGCGCCGACCGCCGAGGATCCAATGGAGATGCTCTCGCAGAAGCTCTACGATGTGATCCAGGTCATCGATACGGAGGATGGTTCCATTGCCCAACTGGATCCAGAGACGAACGAGTTGGTCTTTCGGATCGTCTACGGGCGGCTCCAGCAACAGTTACCCGGCCATCGCATCTCCAGCAAGGAGGGCGTCGCCGGGTGGGTGATCAATAACGGCGGCCCGGTGATCGTCAACAATCCCCGGCAGGATTGGCGCTTTTCCCCGGCGGTCGATACCGAGTTCGCCTTCCTGACCCAATCGATTCTCTGCGTGCCGATGCTGCTGGAGGGCGAGATTTACGGCATCATCGAACTGATCAATAAGCGTGACGGGGATTTCCAGGATTACGACGCCACCTTGCTCTCGCTGCTCGGCCACATCGGCGCGATGGCCCTGAAGGCGACGGGCGCCTCCCCCGGCACTATCGAAGCCTCGGACGATGACATTTTGCAATTGCTGGCCTAGTAGGCTCTGAAGCCCTCGCCGCCCGGGGATGAAATCCCCGGGCTAAGAGAACGAAGCCCTGCGGGCTGGCAGGCAAATGTCAACACGAGGATAACAAGCGTATCCTCGTGTTTTTTCTTTAACGTGACAACCTGTTCAATTTCTAATTTCCAGCTTCCAATCCCCACCTCTGGTAAGGGCGTGATTTCGTGTTATCATAATGCGGATTGCTGCCAACCGGTGGCGGCGCTATTCAGTCAAGGAGCAGAAAGATGACATTTGAGACTTCCAAAATTTCGAGCGTGATTCAAGCCGGGCAAGCGGATGATCCATTCTCCGGCGTGATTTTCGTGCAGCAAGGCGACGCGCAGGTCTTCGCTCAGGGCTACGGCTTCGCCAATCGCGCCGAGCAGATCCCCAATCGGGTCGACACTCGCTTTGGCATCGCGTCGGGCTGCAAGGTCTTCACCGGCGTCGCCATCTGCCAACTGGTCGAGGCGAGCAAGCTGAGCTTCGACACGCCACTCGCCGACTGCCTCGACGTCGATTTCCCCCACTTCGATCCCGACATCACCGTGGGCCAAATCCTCACTCACAGTGCCGGCATCCCCGATTACTTCGACGAGGAGATCATGGATGATGAGGAATACGAGCTGCTGTGGCACGAGCGCCCGATGTACCTGATGCGCTCGCCGCGCGACATGCTGCCGCTCTTCCAGAACGAGCCGATGAAGTTCGCGCCGGGCACGCGATTTTCTTATAGCAACGCCGGCTTCATCGTGTTGGGCTTGATCGTCGAGCAGCAGAGCGGGATGCCGTTCACCGAGTACGTCGCGCAGCACATCTTCGCGCCCGCCGGGATGGAGGACTCCGGCTACTTCGCCATGGATCAATTGCCGCCGCGCACGGCCCACGGCTACATTTTAGAAGAGGACGGCCAGTGGCGCACCAACATCTACAGCATCCCCGTCATCGGTGGGCCGGATGGTGGCGCCTACACCACCGCGCCCGATATGTCCAAGTTCTGGGACGCGCTGCTTGGCCATCAGCTCCTGAGCGAGGAGATGACCGCCGCGATGCTCACGCCCCACATCGCCACGGGGGAGAACGACGAGACGCTGGAGCGATTCTATGGCTACGGCATCTGGATCACGAAGAAAGA
>CAZCAI010000038.1:0-29512 GCA_964496595.1 uncultured Anaerolineales bacterium | reverse complement strand
GGGAATCTCCAGATCAATCAGCCGGCCGCTGCGCACCGACCCCACCTGCTCCGGGCTGTGACCGTAGAAAACGGACGTAAAGCGGGTGATGCCGCCCTCTGCCAGATGCTCGAAGACCATATCGGCGGAACCCAAGCCCGATTGCGGTCGCACCTCCGGCGAGTTCGAGACTTTGATGGCGATGGGAATGTGATCCAACGCCTCCTCGCTCTCCATTTTCTCACCCGTCAGGGGATTGACGTCCGGTGGAAAGGGCGTGACCACGGCGACATCCGGCGTGGGCGTGGCCGTCGGTTCCGGCGTCGCGGTGGGCGTGGCCGTCGGCTCGGAGGTCGCCGTCGGTGAAGGCTGCGGCGTCCGCGTCGGCGTGGGCGTCGGCTCCGGCGTGGCCTGTCCACATCCCCCAATGCTGATAATGGCTAATATCAAAAGTAGGGTTATCCATAGATTCTTTTTGCGCATTGTATCCTCCCTCGAAAATAGACAAAACATCAAATAAACAAATTGCGAATTGCGAATTTAGAATTTTGAATCTTTACTCAATAGCATTATTCGCAATTCGCAATTCTAAATTACAGAATGTAAAATCAAACTATCGAACCCTTGCGAAGGTTCGCGAGGTTAGGCTTCATCATCCTCATCGTTCGCCAGCTCGAATGTGTAGCCCACGCCCGGCACCGTCACGACGAAGCGCGGATCGCGGGGATGCGGCTCGACTTTGGCGCGCAGGCGACTGACCAACCCGCGCACTAAATCGCGATCCGCATCACCCTGGTAACCCCAGACATACTCTACCAGCTTATCCGAGGACATCACCTGCCCGCGATGGATCATCAATGTGTAAAGCAGGCGAAATTCCAGTTGGGTCAGGCGCTTGGGCGGCCCATCAAGCACTTGCACCGTCCGCGTCGCCGGATCGAGTGTGAACGCCTCGGCACCCAGCGTCGGCAGGGTAGAGAGCGCGACGCCCGCCGCGCGCCGGGTCAGCATCCGCAGATTAGCGATAAGCAGGCGCGCGCTGAACGGGCGCATCACCACCAGATCGGTGCCGGCATCCAATAGCGCCACGTGCATCGCCTCGGCCACCGGATCGGTCACCAGGACGATGGGCACGGTGGTCTGTCCGCGCAGGCGCCGGATCTGCTCCAGGCCCGCCTGCCCATCCACCGCGAGCACAACCATCTCCGCCGGCTGAGAGGGCCAGCTCTTCAGCACCCGCTCAAAGTTGACGGAGCGCGAGAGCGTCATCCCCGCGCGCTGGATGGCCAGCGCCAACACCGCCGATTCATCTGGATCATGGGCCACCAATATAACACGCATCTTAGTGCTTCTCCTGATTCGAGGAAAATATCAAGTTCCGACGGCACTCCATTTCTTACGCGCCTTACTACGAACAATCCATAGTTTACCATAAAATCCCCGGTCGAGTATAACAACCCGACCGGGGATTTTTCTCATAAGCCAGTCAGCAGGCGAAACGCCTAATCGCCCATCATTTTTGTAAAGGTGCGGATGGCGGAGCCTTCGCCCTGGCTCTTGCCGCCCGCCGATGGCGCAAACTTCAGGATACGGTCGGCCAGGCGCGAGAAGGGCAGCGATTGCAGCCAGACGCGCCCCGTGCCGCGCAAGGTGGCCAGGAACAGCCCCTCGCCGCCGAAAAACATCGATTTGAGATTGCCCGCGCGCTCGATGTTGTAATCGATGGCCGGCTCAAACGCGACGATGCAGCCCGTATCGACTTTCAGCACGCCGCCTTCCAAGCGCTTCTCCACGATGGTGCCGCCGGCGTGGATGAAGACCATGCCATCGCCCCGAAGCTTCTGGAGGATGAAACCCTCGCCGCCGAAGAAGCCGGCGCCCAGCCGCTTGTTGAACGCGATGCTGACCTCGGTCCCCCGCGCTGCGCAGAGAAATGCATCCTTCTGGCAGATCAACTCCCCATTGACCTGATCCAGATCTAAGGGAATGATCTTGCCCGGATAGGGCGCGCCAAAGGCCACGCATCGCTTTCCCGTTCCTGTGTTGGTGAAGTGCGTCATAAAGATCGATTCGCCGGTGACGACGCGCTTCCCTACGCCGATCAGCTTATCCAACATTCCCTCATTGGGCTTGGAGCCATCGCCCAACTTGCTCTCGAAGCCGATGTTATCGTCCATATACATCATCGCACCCGCCTCGGCAATGACCGTTTCCTGCGGATCTAGCTCAATCTCCACAAATTGCATATCATCCCCAAAAATCTGATAGTCAATCACGTGACTTTGCATCAAATCAACTCCTTTTCTTAGTTATGAACAGATGAACTCTGATTACGACTCCAACTTGCAACTTTGAACTTTTAACTTGCAACTTTTTCCAATCCCGCAACCACCTCCGTGCCCAAATCAAAGCGGATCACCCGTCGCCCGGCCTCGACCAGGGCCTGATAATCGCCTAACGCCTGCGCCAACTTCAACACGCCAAACGTGATCGAAGACGACGCATCATCCGGCGCGTCCGGGATCAGCACCTCCAGTTCCGGGTGATGCGAGACAAACTGCACAAAGAGGCCTCGTCCCGCATCGCCCTTGTGCAACTGCCCCGTGGAATGGAGATAGCGCGGGCCGTAGGCCGTGGTCACCGCCAGGCGCGTGCGCGCGCGCAACGCCGTCTGGAGCTGCTGTAACGCCGCGTCGACCTCCGGTCGCGGCTGGACGTAGGCCTGGATCGCGACATAGTCCCCCGCCTCGGCCTGAGCTAAGAACGCCTCCAGCGCCTCCGGATCGAGCGGCGCGGTCTCCACCTCTGGCAGTGCGCCCTTCTCCTTGTAGGCCGCGATCATCGCGCGCGCCGACTTCTTGGCCGCCTCCACGTTCGGCTGATTGAACGGCTGGATGTTCAATCGCTCCCCGGCCACCGCCGTGGCAAACTCCCACAAGAAGAACTGCTTGCCCAGATCGTAGAGATCGCGCAGATCCACCCGCACGACCGGATGGCCGGCCTCGACCAGATCGGGAATCGCAGCGTCATAGGGCGCGTCGCCGTCCAGGCGCAGGTAGACGAAGAGCCGATCATTGCCGTAGACCTCCAGCTCGCCCAGCGGCGCACCGACGACCGGCAGGATGCCCGTGCCCGACTTACCCAAGCTCTCGGCAATCAGTTGCTCAATCCAATCGCCAAAATTCGCCAGCGCGGGCGAGGTGATGAAGGTGAGTTTATCGCGGCCGGCTTTCGCCAGCGCGCCCAACGTGGCGCCCAACCACGCGCCGGGATTCTCTGCCGGCGCCGCCGCCGGGCCACACGCCTCGGCCATCTCCCGCGCGCGCGCCAACATCAACTCGACATCAACGCCCAGCAGGGCCGCCGCCGCCATCCCAAAGTGCGAGAGCACCGAAAAGCGCCCGCCAATGTTCGGATCATTGCGGAAGATGTAGCGGAAGTGTAGCTCCTGCCCCAGCGCATCCAACTTGCTGCCCGCGTCGGTGATCGCCACAAAGTGCGCGCCGACCTCCTCATCCAACACATCCGCCTCATCGATGTCATCAGAAAGCATCTCGGCCATCAGATGATAGAAATACTTAAAAAGAGACATCGTCTCCGCCGTGCCGCCCGACTTTGTCGCGACGACGAAGAGCGTGTGGCGCAGATTCGCCCACTCGGCGGCGGCGCGCACCGCGCCCGGATCGGTACTATCCAAGACGCGCAGGCGCAGCCCCTCCGCGCGCTCCTCAAAGACATGATGGAAGACATCGGGCGCCAGACTTGAGCCGCCCATTCCCAGCCACAGCACGTCCGTGTACCCCTCGCCCGTCACCGCCTCGACCACCGCCTGGATCGCGGGCAGATGCTCCTCCATGCGCGCGGCGATGGTCAGCCATCCCAAGCGATTGGTGATCTCCGTCGGCGACGGCTTCCAGACCGTGTAATCCTGCTGCCAAATGCGCGGCACAATCTCGCGCGCCGTGAGATCAGCCAGCGCAATCTCCACCACAGGTTGATAAACGCCCAGATACGCAGCTTCTTGCAACATCATCACTCCCTCCTTACCCCTTTCTCTTGCTCCTTTCTCAAGAAAGCAAAAAATCTGTTTATCGAATCCACTAGCATTTTACTACCAACTCAGCGCAGATACAAACGCCGAACGCTTCGGGAAACTACGCAGCAACAAGCTCCAAGTGGAGCAACGGCTCGATATGTGATTGCAACCGTTTAGTCTTATGAGGTGCAACGCACTTTTGAGCTTACACCAGGCATATACTGCATGAGGCTGCCTTTCCTTTAGTTCAAGTGCGTTGCACCTTCGTCTGCTCATAAAACTAAATAGATACATGTGATTTACCGCTTTGATATTTTGCTTTTTTTTGCCCCTTGCGCTTTTTCCGATATGTGTTACAATGTGTTTGTAGGATGAAGTAGGTTTTGGGCGTAATATCAAAGACTGCCTGGACTTGCGGAAGCCAGGTGGTCTTTTTTGTTCTGACCACACTGCTTCGCCCGCATTAACATTTAATTAGATTTAGTAGTATTTAGGAGGAGTAAACGTGTCTGAACGAGTAACAGGAACTGTCAAATGGTTCAACGATGCCAAAGGGTTTGGTTTCATCTCCCGCGACGACGGGGATGACGTGTTTGTTCATCATTCCGCCATCAATTCGCAGGGTTTCCGCTCATTGCGCGAGAACCAACGGGTTGAATTTGGTATTGAAGAAGGACCCAAAGGATTGCGGGCTGTCGACGTAAAGCCCCTGTAGCCAGATAAAAACGGCCCCTGGCCGTTTCTGGATCTTAGGAAGCAGTGGTGGGGTTTCCCCACATCAAAAAACTCAAAAACCGCACGGCTTTTCCGCAGTCGTGCGGTTTTCTTTTTGGGACAAAAGGGTATCTCCCGAACGAGGGTATTTCGTGGCCGGTGCAATTCATGGTATAGTTAGTCTGGGGAGAAGCGAGGAATGCTTTCCTTGCCCTACCTTATGTTACATCGTGAGATATGGGATTGTGCAATGAGCGCGCGAAAAAGGAGGCTAGAGATGGCAGAGGTAAAGATTCACCGCGAGTTTTTGAAGGCGGAGGCGTGGGAGGAGTTCCAGGACATTCAAAGCGATCAGCAAAAGCGTGTGCCGCCCCCCTCCTTGCAGAAGCCCGCGCCAGAGGATGCCGAGCGCATCGATCTGGTCGCGCCAGACGCCTGGGAGGTCGCGCCGGTTACCGTGGCCGAGGCGCTTCAGCGGCGGGAAAGTCATCGCCGCTTCACCGAAGCGCCCCTCAGCCTGGAAGAGCTTTCTTTCCTGCTGTGGGCCGCCCAAGGCGTGCAGGGCATCTTCAAAAATGGCATCGCGCTGCGCCGCACGGCGCCCTCGGCCGGCGCGCGCCATCCCTTAGAGACCTACGTGTTGGTCAATCGCGTTGTGGATGTGAAACCGGGGCTGTATCGCTATCTGGCGATGGAGCACCAGCTTTGCTTCTGCTACGCCGAAGAGGGTCTGGTCGCTCAGGCGGTCGCGGCGTGCCATCAGCAGCGCTGGGTCGCATCCGCCGCCGCGACGCTGGTGTGGACGGCGATTCCCTACCGCACCGAGTGGCGCTATAGCGTCGTCTCGCCCAAGCTCATCGCTTTGGACGCCGGGCACGTGTGCGAGAATCTTTATCTCGCGTGCGAAGCCGTCGGCGCCGGGACGTGCGCAATCGGCGCGTACAATCAGCAGAAGTTAGACACCCTGCTGCGCGTGGACGGCGAGGATGAGTTCGCCATCTACGTGGCGCCGGTCGGGAAAGTGCCCTAACGTATCGGATTTTAATGTCAAGTCTCTCCAGAGCAGCGCAAGCATCCGTAGCCGATGAATGTCAGCGTCGTCGTAGGCGCTTTGTCCGGCCTCAAAGGGCTGGATCGCAAAGCGCACACGAGGAATCACGAGGAATATCGTAACATCTTACGAGCATCCATCGGCTTCTGATAAGCCGTACAACGGCCTGCATCGCTATGGGGAGCGAAAACTAACCAAGAGAGGTAGAACAATCGTATGGAAGAAACTTTAGAAGTAATGAATAAACGCCGCATCGCTATGTTGATCGATGGCGACAATGCACAACCGTCGCTGATCGAGAAGATGCTGGCAGAAGCAGGTAAATATGGCGTCGTCTCGATTCGCCGCATCTACGGCGACTGGACTACGCCCACAATGAAAAGCTGGAAAGACACGCTCAACATTCACGCCATCCAGCCGTTCCAACAATTTCGCTATACCATCGGCAAGAATGCCACGGATAGCGCGATGATCATCGACGCGATGGACATTCTCTACACGGCGAAGATCGATGGCTTTTGTTTGGTCTCCAGTGACAGCGACTACACGCGCCTGGCGACGCGCATCCGCGAAAAGGGCGTCTTCGTGATGGGCATCGGCAAGAAGATGACGCCGCGGGCGTTCGTCAATGCGTGCGATGTCTTTGTCTACACCGAGAACTTAGTGCCGCACAAGGCCGGCAAAGCCCAGCAGGCGGCTAAGCCTTTGTCGGATTCCGATCCGCGCCCGATGCTGCGCGAGGCGTTCGAGATGGCGGTGCAGGACGATGGCTGGGCCTCGCTTGGCCCGCTCGGCCAGTACCTCCGCCAGCTCGATCCGGGGTTCGATTCGCGAACCTACGGGTACAAACAGCTCTCCCAGCTCGTGCGCGGCTACTCGGATCTGTTCAAGATCCGCGAGGTACGTCTGCGCCACGGCACCTCGGTGATGTACGTCAAGTTGAAGGAGTAGTTTTACTTTGACGTGCTAGACCCACGCTTTCGCTGCTCAACCTCCCGTCGCATCACCGTGACGGGAGGTTGTCGCTTTCAGAGCGCTAGCGCCAATCGGATCGTCAGCTCTGGCGTCCTGGCAACCAATACGCTCAAAGCCCCGTCCTCAGGGGCGTCGAATGCGAGCATACCCGCGCTGATGTCCGCCCCCTAGACGGGGCCGGAGAGTATTTTTATGCAGAGGCCATTTTGAGCCGTGATGATAGAACACAACCCAATCACCCAAAAGAGGACCCCCAAATGACCGTAACACCCGCTTCATCCGCCAGCGCCACGCCCGCCTCATCCCCGCTCTCGATGCGCCGCATCGTGAGGATTTGGTGGCCGTTGGCGATCAGTTGGCTCCTGATGACCTTCGAGGGGCCGGCGCACAGCGCCGTCGTCGCCCGCCTCCCCCACGCCGAGGCCAATTTGGCCGCGTGGGGCGGCATCGTCTTCCCCCTACTCCTCATCATCGAAGCGCCGATCATTATGCTGCTAACGGCCTCCACCGCGCTGAGCCGCGATTGGGCCAGCTACACCAGGCTCTATCGCTTTATGATGTGGGCCGGCGCGCTGCTGACGGGCATGCACGTCTTAATCGCGTTCACGCCGCTCTACGATGTGATCGCGCGCACGCTCATCGGCGCGCCCGCCGCGACCATCGAGCCGGGGCGCCTCGGCCTGCGGATTATGACGCCGTGGACATGGGCCATCGCCTACCGGCGCTTCCAGCAGGGCGCGATGATCCGCTTCGAGCACAGCCGCGCCGTGGGTGTGGGCACCATCATCCGCCTGCTGGCCAACGCCTCCGTGCTGGCGCTCGGCTACACGCTCCGCTGGCGCGGGATGGTGGTCGCTTCCGCCGCCGTGGCGACCGGCGTCGTCACCGAGGCGCTCTACGCCGGCGTGCGCGTGCGGCCCATCGTCCGCACGCAAATCCGCCCGGCGCCTGTCATGGAGGAACCGCTCACCTTCGGGCGCTTCTCCGCCTTCTACCTGCCGCTGATCTTCACCGCGACGATGAATATGATCATCCAGCCCATCGGCAGCGCCGCGATGAGCCGCATGCCGCAGGCGCTGGCCTCCCTGGCCGCGTGGCCCATCATCCACGGGCTGATCTTTATGATGCGCAGCTTCGGCATCGCCTACAATGAGGTGGTCGTCGCCCTCTTGGAGGAGCCGGGCGCCTTTGCGCAACTCCGGCGCTTCACACGCTTGCTGGTAATCATCACCACACTGGCGCTGCTGCTCCTCTTGGTCACGCCTCTGGCCGATCTGTGGCTGCGCGATGTGATGGCCCTGCCCGCGCATCTGTTGGATCTGGGCCGCAGCGCGCTGTGGATCGCACTGCTGATGCCGGCCATCAACGTCCTCCAAAGCTGGTACCAGGGGATGATGGTCTACAGCGAGGATACGCGCAGCGTCTCCGCCTCGGTGGGTCTCTACTTGCTGATCATCAGCGCCGTGTTGATCGTGGGGGTCGTGCTCCAGCAGTTGCCGGGGTTAGCCGTGACCTTCATCGCCTTCGAGATCGCCGGCGTGATCCAGGTCGCGTGGATGTGGCGGCGCACGCGCGCCATCCGTCGCGATCTCGGCAGCTAAGGTAGTTCCAAAATTTAAAACCTTCCAAACCAGATGCTTTTTCCTCGGAAAATCGCTTGTATTTGGGAGATTTATTTTCTTGGAACGGCCTAACCGTCCGCTCCATCGGCTGAGCTGAGGGGTATCATCGTCTCTGGATTGGTCTCCATCACCAGCGCCTCAATCTGCCCGGCCGATAGCTCCTGCAGCGCGGCCTGGAACGCGGGGAAGCGCTCGACGGTGAAGCGCGCGGTGATGGTCACGTCGGCGGCGAACGTCTCATCTAAGATTTGCCCGCTTTGGGCCGCGATGAGCAGGCGCACCTGCTCGAAGAGGGCGTAGGGCACGGCCATCAAGACGGTGTGCGTGGCGACCTTTTCCGCCAGGGGGAGGACGGCCAGCACCTCGCGGACGGCGTCGCTGTAGGCGCGGACCAGCCCGCCGGCGCCCAACTTCGTCCCGCCGAAGTAGCGCGTCACCACGACGGCGGCGTCGCCCAGCCCGCTCCCTTGGAGGACGGCCAGCGCCGGGCTGCCCGCCGTGCCGGATGGCTCGCCGTCGTCGCTACAGTGCGCGATGACGCGCGCGCCGTGCCCCACCACAAACGCCGGGACGTTGTGCGAGGCGTCGGCGAACTCCGCGCGCACGCGCTCGATGAAGGCCCTGGCCGCGTCCACGGTGAAGGCGGGCGCAACCGTCGCGATAAAGCGCGAGTTCACCACGCGCATCTCGATCCGCGCCTCCCGCGCCGGGATGCGATAGCGTTGTTGCTGTTGAGGCCTGGCTTGCCGGTCGCTCATCCATTCACCTCTCAACAAGTGAAAGCCACCCTTGCGAAGGTTCGGGAAGGAATTTCGGCTAAAATCTCTCTGATCTATTGAAAATAGCGCTGACGCCAGGGATCAGCCGTAACCTTCGCAAGGATGCGGACTACGTTGGGCACTCAATTTCAAATAGTCGTTCAATCCAACGCGCCAACCTCAAAGCGTGATCCGTGTGGGCATCCAGATATTTGGCCGTTATAGCCTGGCCCAGAGGCCGACCTGGTTCTTCTTGCCAAGCCAGCCATGTGTGGACGTAGGCTTTCGCGATATCCACATCGGGAAAATGACGCTGAGCTTCGGGAATATCATCAACGCACTGCTGCGCCCTATGCCAGAGTGATTGATCAGCACCAGGGATGAGAAACCCGATGAAGTCTTCTAAAATGCCAGGTAGATGATTGTCTGGCATCACCCACACGCCAACCGGAAGTTTGCGATAACGCTGTTCCAGCGTCACAATCGTGCCTTCAGACTCGGGGGACTCAGGGAGATTACGACCACCAAATTCACGCAAGAGATTGCACAACGACTGCCAGCGTCTTTCTATATTGGTATCTGCATCGACCACAATCCCCAGACATTCCAAGTCACCGTCATCAAGGATGACCTTCAAGTAATCCAGCAAGCCCTTAATACCGTGGGTTGCTCCTTCAGCTTGAACGATACCAATCGTATCAACCTTCTGTGAACGATCTTGTCGATCTGTAATCATGCAGTCGATATCGTGCGTTCGCAGCAAGTCCCGCAGCACATACTGATCGTTACGTCCCTCAACAAGAATCTTGTACCTGTACTTCATCAACGCACCTCGATATCTTGACGTGTGGCGATAGCCAATCGATCATCGTCAAAGACAACAGGTACAATGTGCCCCTGTCTGTTCTCCAAGCGAATGAGCATCCCGGTCTCTTGCGCCAGTTCCTGCGCGCTCTGCTGAAAGCCCGCGATGCAATCCCAACTGTGTGTAGTGGCAAACACCTGCACATCAAGACGTTGAGCGATCTGGAAAATTAACCGCCACAGATCTTTGTGAACGGTATAATGCAAGCCACTATCAACTTCGTCGATAAGCAACAAGCCGTGTTTTGCATTTGCCAGCGCCAAGAGAATACCAAACAGCCGATTCATTCCCTCTCCCAGACTGCGTAAAGGGATAGGCATAGGCGCTTCTTTGATCCTGACCATAGGAATGCGCTCGGATCGTCGCTCGCCGTGTCCTAGAAGATTGAGGCGCTCAATATCGGGAGAAAGGATGTCTAAACCATCCAATACATCGCTTTCCTCCGGTTGGAGCGCGATATCGTCCCAGAGATCGGCTAAGTTTCTATGTGACAGCCCATCAGACGAGATGAACCTGCAGGGCACTTCATCAATTTGGAGCGATCCCCGAAGCAACGAATAAGGTATTCCAGTGAAGAAACGATTCAGCGGAACAGACAGAAGGTTCTCCTCGCCAAATTTAATATCTAAACCAGGCAGCGTATCCTCTGGTTCAACATCAATCAATAGAGGTTGGCGCGGATCTATGTGTCGAAGGACGTTACGTCCGCCATTCTGATCTGGATAATACCACGCGGTCGATATTACAAGCCTGGAATGTTTAGATTTTAGAGGGCTGATAATAAATTCATCAGTACGTCCATACTCCCTAAAAATACGCCATCCGTAGAACAAGTGCCCCAAAGCCCGAATATAAGACTCTACCGAATCCCCTTCCCGAACTTCACCAAGTTCATCCCGTGCATCAAGAGTCCGAAGCAATGTTTGCGGTGCTCCATGATGGGCATATAGCCGCAAAGCTTCCAAGAGGCATGATTTGCCCACGTTGTTCTTTCCCACAATCAAATTGACCCGCCCAAGACGGTCAATCTGCAATTGATCAAAGGCTCGAAACCCACGTATTTCTAACGAGTCAAGAACAAGAGATGACATCATCCGCCTCCATGGTTGTATAATTGGAAAGATTCTCGTCACCCTTGCGAAGGTTCGGAAAGGAATTTCGGCTAAAATCTCTCTGGCCTATTGAAAATAGCGCTGACGCCAGGGATCAGCCGTAACCTTCGCAAGGATGCGGACTAAGCCACCCTTGCGAAGGTTCGGGAAGGAATTTCGGCTAAAATCTCTCTGGTCTGTTGAAAATAGCGCTGACGCCAGAGATCATCTGTAACCTTCGCAAGGATGCGGACTACGGCGACGTAAATGTCGTGGGGATGAAGACGCGCCAGGGAAGCGCCTCCAGCGCGTAGGTGCGATTGAGATAATCGCCGCCCCATCCGCCGACGACGTAGATGGAGGTCTCCCAGGTGGTCACGCCTAAGTTGAACCACTCGCCCACGATGGGCGTCTCGCGCACGATCCAGCTTCCGGTGGCCGGATCGTAACGCTCGTTGAAGCCTAAGTAGGTGTCCCACCCGCCGCCGATGGCGTAGAGATGCCCCCCAATCGCGGCCAGGCCCAGCCCGCCGCGCGATTGTAACATCGGCGCGCACGGCTCCCACCGGCCCGCCTCGGTGAGGTAGACCTCGCAGGTGTTCCACTCGCGCGCGCCGTCGTAGCCGCCGACGTAGAAGATCCGGTCGGAGAGCACCGCCGCCGCCCCGAATCCGCGCGCCTCCAGCGGCGCGGACAGGGACGACCACATATCTTCCGCCGGATCGTAGACGTAGGCGAGCGCCTGATACGCCGCGCCGTCCCATCCGCCGAAGAGATAGACCTTGTCCTGGTAAGTCGTCGTTGCGTAGGCGCAGATGGCCGTGGGGAGATCGGCGCCCGCGCCCCATTCATCTTCAGCGAGGTCGTAGAGATGCGTCGTCGCTACAGGCTGCCCCGCGGCGTCGCAACCGCCGGGCACAATCATCGACTCGCCTACGACGACGGCGCCGGCGTTGGCCAGGGCCAGCGGCCTCGGCGCGCCGCGCTGCCACGTCGCCGCCTCGATGTCGTAGATGTCCAGGCGGTCAGTCACGCCGTCCTCGGTCATCCCGCCGACGGCGTAGAGGCGCCCCTCCGCCGCCGTGAGGCCGATGCGCGCGCGCCGCACGGGAAGCGGCGGCAACTCCTGCCAGCCGTCCTCCATCTCCAGCACGGAAATCACGCCCTCTGAGGCGGCGGTATCCTGGAAGACATCCCCGGCTCCGGCAGCGGTCGCCGCCGGGGGGGCGGGACGGCGCGGCAGGAAGATGACCAGCAACGCCAGCACGAGACCGAGGCCCAAAAGGAGCCAGCGGCGGCGCGACCACGCCGGGGGAATGAGGGCCACGCCCACCGACTCGACTGAAAGTTCCTCCTCGGCAGCTTCTGCCGTTTCCAACGCCGTCTCTGGCGCTTCATCTGACGGCGCTGCGCCAGTCGCCTCGTTCTCTTCCTCCATTTCTGCGCCGGGGACCACAATCCAGCCCTCCTGCACGGCCATCATCGAAAGCTCCGTGCGCGAGGCGACGCCGGCCTTGGTGAAGATGTTACGCAGATGGACCTTGATGGTGTTGGGGCTGAGATAGAGATGCTCCGCCACCTCGCGATTGGTCAATCCCTGCGCCACCTGCTCGACGACTTCCAACTCACGCTCGGTGAGTTCTTCACCATATTCCGCTGCCATTCACAACTCCCCACAATCTATAATGCTCACGCTAAGTCGCCAAGGACGCAAAGATCAAAAACTTAGCGTTCTTGGCGCGGGATTATATATCACAATATCAGTTGAATCTCTAAATCAGGAAGGATTTCCCAAATGCAAGTCTTCCATCAATTCCATCGGAGAGACCTGCCGGAGGCGCGCTAATTCCGCCAAATGCTCCACCCGACAAGCGTTTACCTTCTCAATCTCATCCGATAAGCGGAGTAATTCCTCATATTCATCGGATGAGAGCGCTTCTGCTTGGCGCTTTTCCATCAACTCATCATATCGCTGCTGCACATCAGGATCTACTCCTTGATTGATCTTGATCAGAAGTTCAGCCTCGACTGCCATTACCTCGGCCCACGGAAGCGCGCGTAGACGACGCGCTCGGTCTCTGGGCGGACGAGCGCCGATTCGTCCAGGCGCATGCCGACGACCCAGAGGATTTTGCCATCGGCCACGAGGAGCGGCAGGTAATCGCGCCACCGCAGCGGCACCTTTTGGTTGATGAGAAAGTCGCTGATCCGCACCGTCGCGCCGTCCATCCCGTGGGGCTGAAAGCGGTCGCCCTCCTGCCGCGTGCGCAGATAGGGTGCCTCGCCCACGGCATCCGCATCCAACCAGGCCACAAAAGGGTCGATGTTTTCAGCGATCAACTCCAGATTCCAGTAGGAAGCGTAGCGCGTCCGCACCGACCAGCCCTCCGGCAGGCACGCCTTGCCCGGCACGGGGAGTTCGACCCGCATCTCGTCCGCGAGCCACGGGGCCTCCGGCGGCAGATGGAGCGCGTCCTGGTCCGCGATGGTCAGCGTTTCGTAGCCCACGCGCAACTCCAAACCTTGCGGGAGCGTGGCCTGCGCGCCCGTCTCGCCGGTCTGGGCGATGCGCACGGCGTTCTCCACGTGGGCGAAATCGACATCGCGCAGGGTACGGCGCAGCTCGAAGGCGGCGCGGCGGATGATGGAGCGGCGCGTGGCCAGCGGTTGCTCGCGCCACCCGCGCAGATCGAAGGTGAGGGCATCGGGATAGGCCTTGACCAACAGGGTGTCCCAGGCGATGCTGATGAATTCCTGCATCAGGTTGTAATCCGCGCGGACGATTTCGGCCAGGTGCTGCAAGCGCTCTGAGATGCCCGGGTTGATCTGCGCGAGGTAGGGCAAGACCGCGTGGCGCAGTTGGTTGCGGAAGAAGGTGGTGTCCAGGTTCGAGCGGTCGAAGCGCGTGGGCAGATCGTGGCGCTCGCAATAGACTTCGATCTCGGCGCGCGGGGTGGCAAGCAGCGGGCGGATCAGGTAGAGGTTATCGGGCTGGGGCTTTTCGAGCCTGGGGAGGAGCCGATAGTTCTGGAGGCGCGTCCTCGGCAACATGCCGCGCAACCCGGCGGGGCCGGCGCCGCGCAGGAGGTGCATCAGCACCGTCTCGGCCTGGTCATCGGCGTTATGACCGACGGCGATGATCCGCGCGCCGATGTCGCCCGCCGCCTGGCAGAGGAAGGCGTAGCGCACGCGGCGCGCCGCCTCCTCTATCGCCAGGCCCTCGCGCTCGGCGATGGCAGGCAGATCGACCTGCTCCACGGTGCACGGGAGATCCCAATCCGCCGCCAACTCAGCGACGAAGGCCGCGTCCGCGTCGGCATCCGCGCCCCGAATCCCGTGATGGAGATGAGCGACGTGCAAGGTCAGGTTCAGCGGCGCCGCCAAGCGATGCAAGAGATGCAGCAGCGCCACCGAATCGGGGCCGCCGGAGACGCCCACGACGACCTTCGCGCCGGTTTGGAGCAGGTTATGGGTTTCAATGTACGCTTTAACTTGTCGTAGCATATCCTTGAAAATTAGAGGCTGGAGGCTGGAAGTTGGAGGTTGGAAACTGGAAGGTGAAGGTTAGAAGCGGACTAAGGCGCCGCAATAATCGCAGATCACTTCGCGCATGCCTTTGAAGATGGGCGGCAACTTCCCGCCGCAACTGGGGCAGACGGTGGGCAGATCCGCAGATAAGATCTCCTCCCCGGCCTCCTCTTCTGGGAATTCAACGCGCTCGGTATCCAATTGACCCGTCTTCGCCCGCCGGATCAAGCTGGTCCATAGCTCATTCGTGCTGCCCTTGATCTGCACGGTCACGTCACCGGGCAGGTCGCGCGTCCGCTCGGTGAAGCGCAGTGTGAGCAATTCCTTCTTTTTGAGGAACGCCCGCTTGTCCTCGGATTCCGTATCCTCGATGTTGCCGAGAGGCGAATCCCACAGCATCTCCTGCACCAGCTCTTTCTCGGTTACGATGAAGAGAATCTTCTTAGTCGCCTTCTTCTCCCGCTGCTCGAAGATGAGCCGGCCATCGGTGAGGAAGAGCAAGCCCTCCGGCTCCTCGCGATCGCTCACCCAGACCGCCTTGCACGCGGCGATGGGATGTTCCTCTGGATAGAGGTCGAACGAGGCAGACTCGATCTTCTCCATCACAAAGCGGGCCTGATGCAATTCGCCGCGCAGGCTGTTAGCGGCGCTCTCGGTCGAGTCGAAGGTGCCGCGCACGCGCTGCCGCGCCTCGTCGATCTGACGCTCCAGGTCGCCGATCCGTTGATCCAATTGGGGGACCAAACTATCCTGCCGCTCCGCGCGCCGCAGAAGCTGCTCGACGCTGTTGGCGGTCGATTGCAGGCGGTAACGCTGATCATCCACCAGCCGCCGAGCGTCCGATTCCTGCGCCGGCCAGCGATCGCGCAGGGTGGCCGCTTCCTCCTCCCAACTGCTGTGATAGCGATAGCCGCGATCTCGCAGATCGGCGATTTCGCCCTCCAGGCTCTCGACGGTGTGCTGCATATCCTCCAGTTCATCCAAGAGCGAGGCCAACGCGACCGCGCCGGCCAGACTCTCCCATCTAGATCGAAGCTGAAGGAGTTGCGCCTGCGGATCAGAGTCGGCGCCAGATGAGGCCGAAAACGACGAGGAAGAAGAGGAAAACGATGAAGAGGACGAGGAAATGGAGGTGTGTTTGGTGGGGCCGCGCGACGATGTGCCGGGCCGTTTCTTCGATGTTGTCCGCCGTGATGAGGCCCCGTTCGATTTTTGGCTACGACCGCTCTTTGCCGACCCCGACGACATCTTGCGCGGGGCGCCCTTCTTGTCTGCATCTTTCTCTCTGACCATCCTACCCCTCCTCAAAGTTAATGATTTTTACCTACCCTTGCGAAGGTTATTAGAAGGCTTTTCGATCAAGCTATCGCTTTGATATGCACATAGCTTTAGATTTGAAGTCCTCATCAACCTTCGCAAGGCTTCTCACTTTCGATCCGCGCCCATCGTGTATCGCAGATAAGCTTCCATAAAGGCGTCCAACTCGCCATCTAAGACCGCCGAGATGTTGCCGGTTTCGTAGTTGGTGCGGTGATCCTTGACCATTTGATAGGGGTGGAGCACGTAGGAGCGGATTTGGTTCCCCCAGCCGGCCTCGACGTGTTCGCCCTTGAGCGCGTCGATCTTTTGGCGGCGTTTTTCCTCTTGGCGCTGGATGAGTTGCGCGCGCAGGATGCGCATCGCGGTGGCTTTGTTCTGGCTCTGCGAGCGCTCGTTTTCGCACGCGACGACGATGTCGGAGGGGATGTGGCGGATGCGCACGGCGGTCTCGTTCTTCTGCATGTGCTGACCGCCGGCGGAGGAGGCGCGGAAGGTGTCGATTTCCAGGTCGCTGGGATCGATTTCGACGTCGACGTCCTTGGCCAGATCCGGCCAGACCTCGACTAAGGCGAACGATGTGTGGCGCCGATGCGCCGAGTCGAAGGGCGAGAGGCGCACCAACCGATGCACGCCGCGCTCGCATTTGAGGTAGCCGTAGGCGTAGCGCCCGGCGATGCTCACCGTCACGCTCTTGATGCCGGCCTCGTCCCCCGCCAGCGAATCCAAAATCTCGGTGGCGTAACCGCGCTGCTCGGCCCAGCGGAGAAACATCCGCAGCAGCATCTCGGCCCAGTCCTGGGCATCGGTGCCGCCCGCCCCGGCGTGAATCGCCAGGATGGCGTCGCCCTGATCGTAGCGGCCGGAGAGCAACAGCCGAAACTCCGCCCGGCCCAATTCTTCCTCTAACGCTTCCGTCTCCGACGCCAACTCCGCCAGCAGCTCCGCATCGCCTTCATCGCCCTCATCGGCCAACATTAACAACTCTTGCGCGTCCTCGATGCGCTGCCGTAACTCAGTCCAGTAGCTCAGTTCTTCCCGCAGCGACGACAGCCGCTGCATCACCTGGCCGGCGCCTTCGGGATCATCCCAGAACTCCGGCGCGGCGGATTGTTGCTCTAATTCAGCGATCTCCTCGGCTTGTCTCGCGAGGTCAAAGCCGCCCCCAGATCGTCTCGATGCGCTCGGCCAACCGTCCCAATCGATCTGCTAACTCACTCATTCTCTATTCTCCATTCTGAATTCTTAATCCTCAGTCCTTAATCCTTGAACCTTACTTCCCATCCCCCAACAGCCCCTCGACGAATGCCTCGCGATCAAAGGGCGCGAAATCCTCCAACGTCTCACCCGTGCCCACAAAGCGCACCGGCAACTCGAGGCGATGGCCAATCGAGAGCACCATCCCGCCCTTGGCGCTGCCGTCCAATTTGGCCAAGATCGCGCCGCTGACCTTGACGGCCTCCAGGAAGTGCTGCGCCTGGATGAGGCCGTTCTGCCCCGTCGTGGCGTCCAAGACGAGGAGCGTCTCGTGCGGCGCCCACGCCACGCGCCTGGCGATGACGTGCTGGATCTTCTCCATCTCGGCCATGAGATTGTGCTGCGTGTGCAAGCGGCCCGCCGTGTCGATGATAAGGATGTCGACTTTCTTGGCGCGGGCGATCTGGATCGCGTCGTAGGTGACGGCGCTGGGATCGCTGCCCTCCGGCTTGGCGACGACGGGCACGCCCACGCGCTCGCCCCAGATCTTGATCTGATCGATGGCGGCGGCGCGGAAGGTGTCGGCGGCGGCCAACATCACGCTCTTGCCCTGCTGCTTGAAGCGATAGGCCAGCTTGGCGATGCTGGTGGTCTTGCCCGAGCCATTGACGCCGACGACCAAAATCACGGCCAGCGGCCAATCCAGGTTCAGCGGCTCCGGCTCCGGCATCAGCGCGACCAGTTCTTCTTGGAGAAGCTTCTGGAGTTGATCCGCGCGATAGATGCCCTCCTCGTTCACCCGCTCGCGCAGGCGCGCGACCAAATCTAAGGTCGTCTCCACACCCACATCCCCCTGCATCAGGATTGCTTCCAGATCCTCCCACGTCTCCTCGGTGATGTCGCCCGCGCCCAACACATTCGCAATCTGACCAAAGACGCTGTTGCGCGTCTTGCGTAGACTTTCAAAAAGACCTTTCATTTTTTAGCTTTTACCTCTCTCAGGTAGTTCCAGGGTTTAAAACACCTCCCAAAACTGAGCCTCTTTCCTCAGAAAACAACTCGTTTTTGGGAGGTTTATTTTCTTGGAACGGCCTCAACTCACGAACTAAGATGATTATAGCCTCACGTGTAAGCGCGTCAAGGGCGAAGCCGGTGTTTCACTTGTCATAACATTTTATCCATCTCGCCCAGTAATGTACTGTGATATTATATATCTCCCGCTTTTGGGAACCGTGAAACAACCCGGCTGTCGCTATGCAGTTTTGGCCTATTCGATGAAGAAAAATCCAAGCCTGGGGGCCAAAACTGCACCTTCAACCCCTAGAAAAACCAAGAGGCCGATGAATGATCATCGACCTCTTGGGATTATCTTGATCTACTTCTTATACTATATCAGTCTAGTGTGGAACGGTACAGGCGCAAATGTGAAATCCCGGCCAACTAACAGCGCCGGCAAAGGGCGAGTCACGCCCGCTCAAATGCGTCTCCCCACTCTTTGCCGCATTCCAAACATCGCCAACGGGGCATCCCTGCGAAGACGAGACATCCGCCTAGGACCACCCTGCCAGCTTCCAAATCCTCGCGCAGTCGCTCCGTCTCCGCCACACGCCCGTACAGAATCTCAGCGCATCGCTCCGATCCACAAAATCTACATTTGGGATACTCCATTACACCTCAACTCGATTAGGTAGCGGCTAACGGCCCGCATAACTCGCACGGCGGCTTATACAAGTAGTCCCTCAATCCCCAGCACGACACGAAAATCTGACTATCAATACAACGCGGAAAGCCGCGTCAGTTTAAGCGACTAGTTGGGCGACGCCGCGGACCGAAGCCAACTCCCGATTTATTACGCCTTCTTCAAGTAGTAGTACAAATGCACATATCGAAACTCATCTGCTCGACTTTCGTATCTCGCTCGCCATTCTTCTCGCGAGAAGCTGCCCTCCGCCTCTTCGTACAGATCCATCCACCCCGCTAAAGACATCTCCTCAGCGGCTTCTCGAAGGTACCGTACTTGCTTCTGCTTCAGCACGATCTTCCAAGTCGACACCAGTTCATCCGCCTCTTGATCGGTGAATAGAGTTGCCGCGTCCGCTCGTTCCCATTCTCCTCACCTCAATACTCCCCCGGCTGTTCTTCTTGTCCGAAAAGCGATTTGGGCCACGTATCCGCTGAAATGACACCCAGGAAACACACCCCTCCTCGTTTCAACACTCGATACATCTCACTCACGGCCAGATCCGTATCCTGCTTGCTCAAATGACACATCGAGTAGTGCTCATAGATGTAGTCAAAGGCTCCTTCTTCAAATGGAATCCAACGCATATCTCCTTCGCGCAGATACAACTCGATGCCTTGCCCTTGGCAGAACTGCCTCGCCCGCTCCAACTGCTCCTTTGACGTGTCGATCCCCCAACCCTCGAACCCATGCTGATGAAACAGAGCCAGTGGTGGGACCGGCCCACCTGCCCCACAGTCCAGAATTTTCTTCTGAAGCCCATCATCTTCCGCCTGACGGGCATTAATAAGACTCAAAAAGCTATACACCGGTATTCCATTGGGACGCAGAATGACGTTCTTCATCATAGACTCCTCATAGACTCCTCATCGAATTAGGTCAAATGGCCCACCGTACGGGCAAACGAAGCTGTTCCAAGGGGTTGGAGATGCACGAGGTTGCGCCATCGGAGGGATTTGAACCGACGGCGTGATGATCTCGATTATCCGATTTCAGTATTCCATCGGCACCCTGCGCCACCCAATGGGCCGCGAGTTGAGCCGCACGTGGAGCGCGTCGGCTGGAAGCGCTGGTTAGGCGCAATGCTCCTGGAGATATCGATGTGCTTCTTTCAAAACTTCCGAATCTAGGACTGTCCCCGCCTCGTCCTTTGTCAAAGGTTTTCCTTGATACTCGATGAAGCCTTCCTGCAAGTCATCATACGCATAGTACAAACTGATCAGTCCAGACACGTCAAGACACTCTCCAATGTATGTCTCCTTCTGTTGGTTGCGGAAGTACATATAGATTTCGTGCGTGACGTGGCCAGCACCATCCTTGGGAGTGACATTTCCGGCTATAATGTTCCTTGCCCAGTAACAGAGAAGAACTCGTGCTGCCTCCTGGGGCGATGGGAGCGACCAGTTGAGTTGGATTAACACGCGGCTCAAGAGCTCACGGACTTCAAAGGCGTTGAAATCGGCGGGGTTTTCACCGGCCAATACACGAAGGGCCGGAGAATCATGCCCCTCCGCAAGCGCCTGTAGCGCCACGTCGATGAGCGCAGACTCATCCACGTTCCCCAAGACGTAGTTAGCTAAGATTTCTTTAGAATTCACAATAGTCTATTCAAGGGCTACGCCTAACAGTAAGCATAAGCCGCCGCACCGACTGCGTGGAAAACCCCTTTGCCAGCAGGTACGCTCCAAAGCGCGTTTCCCCTTTGCCAGCACGCGCCAAAGGCGCGGTCGGTCTTGATGCAATGTTGGGCGGGGCATTTACCTAACGTAACCAGAAGAGCCATTCTGTTTTTCTATTGCACCCTCAAGCGCACACGTTGAGAACTATATTCGGATGTATTGCTGATATATCGCCCGTCAACTTCAATTTGTTGATGTGCGTAACTACGCACAATGATTAACATTTCATATACACCCACCTTGTCGGGAACACGCAATTGTACTGTTATTGGCTGCCACGTTCTTGCCTCCCGTTGTACATACAACGGGATATGGGGCATACCATCAATATATAAAGGGACTTGTTCGTAATTAACAAGGGCCATCACCGCCATCAAATTATCATTGGGATCATCTTGTCCATTGAAATGAATGTAAAAATCCAAAAATTCATTTGGTGACGTTGTTTCCGACAACCAAACCTCAACGCCTTGTGCTTCTACAGGTTTTGCTTTCTTACTAATAAAAAATGTGACATCCAGCACCGGCAGTGGCGCTTTAGTAACTGGCGCTACACTTTCGATCTTTGGGGGGGCATTAGAAGTTCCCACATAAAGATTACGGTAGGGAGATGCTGTAAATGTTTCAGAACGTTCTTGAAGATCAGCCATTTCTATTCCAACATAAGGGTCTCGTACTGCAAGGAATTGTACATCGTGAACCCCTTCCGTCAACCCGGATATTATGATGGGGAATAGAATATCTTCTTCAGATTCAAGTCGGATATAATGCTGCTTCTCCCAATCCGGATGACACGATACTTGAATGTAATCTACCCAGCATGACACTACAAAATCATGAGATTCGTGTGCGCTGCTTAAAAGCCAGCCGCGTCCGACAAATGCTTGCCCCGAGTCTATGTGGAAAGAGTAAAAAGAGTTTTCAAACTGCACACCATAACTCGCAAATAACCCAGAGGAAACACCATTGGGATGCTGCAATCCAATCGCACGCGCACTTTCTAATGTTTCAGTGTACATATCTCCCGGTTGGCTTCCTGGTGGAATCGTTGCGATAGGCATTCTGCTAAACTCCGCTACCGGTGTAGAAACTTGACAGCCAGAAGCCAAAAAGATACACAAGCAAAAACCTATCCAATAGAGATAATGTTGAGTCACTATAGCCTCCTAATATAAAAGCCCCCACTAATCTGAGAAGTTAGTCAGATTAGTGGGGGGATTAGAAACGAAAAGTTTTACATTTCAGAATTTAATAGCCAGGCCTTGCCGATGGCCCTTCCCCATACCATTCATACGTGTTGCCATTAATTTCTACCTTGTGTTTATCTCCTACTGCTGTATGTGTTGTTCCAATCGCGTATAAGTTGTATGGATTAATCCATTGCTCCCCGGTATCATTTTTACACAGATCCCAATCACTTTTTTCCGATCCATTTCGCCAAAAAGTGCCACTCGGTCCTGAATATTTGTGTTTGGGAGTTACGCGAACAGCATTAACGCACTCACTCGTTTGTGTTCGAGCCCCAGTTTTCGCCATATAGTTCCACGGATCATAGCGGTAATAGGATAATCCTCGCCACATAGTTACAGTAACACTTCCTATTACAGCTTGATCACTATCCAAAGTATCATCCATCTTGGGAATTTCCACAACTGCATTTTGAGTTGCTTCAACGTAAGTGACTAATACTTGTTTAGCGTTCTTGTTATTGTCCTCTGTAACCCATTCCAAACGTGAATGCTCTGTAATAACCATATCAGAGGGTGGTATTGGTTCTTGTGCAAGTACGGTATTATCGTAAAGAATTGACAGTGCCAATAGCAACAATGGAACAATTAAACACATCCTAAACTTAGACATCATAACCTCCACAAATAGATAGTGATTGAATTGAATTCTCAACGCCTTACATAGTTTACAACAAGGCAAGTTACTTGTCATTGGGAATATCCTCCCTTCCAATGGGGGAATTCCCTCCATTGTTCAAACATTTCTCTAACCCAGATTTCTCGAACCTCAAAGCCGCTTCAGTGCGTTGAAGATGCGCTGACTCCGCCCCATCACTTAGATCATCACGGTGACGAGGATGGCACTCAGAAAGACGAAGATAAACGCAAAAATCATCCAACCTAAGACCAGCGAATAATTGGCAGGCTCGATTTCGTTCGCGCGATCCATCTGGCGAATGAGCGGGAAGAGTCGCCAAAAGAAGGAGGCAATCGAAAACACCAGCGCGACGCCCATCCAAATCAACTGGCGCTCGTCAGCCGTAGTTAGCAGAACCAGCAACAACAGAATAAAGATGAGTTTGGCGCCGGCGACCCAGTTGACCAAATACCGGACAAAATGATGGATCTCAGGATCGAGCTTTGATTTTTCCCAGGCTTTGAAGACCCCCACGCCATTGGCATACTTCGAGCCGGGGAAGAAATAGAGCACGATGACATTGCTGATCTCCAAGATGAGAAATCCGATGGTGACGACTTTCAATATGTGCATAGAATCTCCTGACAGAAGGGGACGACCTCACGCCAAGGCGCCAAGATTTTTAAGGTTTGATCTAGCCCCCCGACACTTCTTAGCTCACGGATTAACACGGATTAACGCAGATATTTTTGTTTTTTGTATTGGGGGAACTTCTCCGCTAAAAGCTCTAAAAAATCCGTGTGATCCGTGAAAATCCGCGAGCTGTTTTCTATTTGGGCTCTTCAGGAATTCGCCGGGTGCAAACATACTATCCCCATCCGCAACCTGGTAACGACGTAAAAAAGGTCTGTGATCCCCACAAACACGTAATTCTGGGCTACTTTTAGGTTTGTTGAAGGGGTTGCCCGGCAAAACCCAAAAGACCCAAGTTTGATCTAGCCCCCCGACACTTCTTAGCTCACGGATTAACACGGATTAACGCAGATATTTTTGTTTTTTGTATTGGGGGAACTTCTCCGCTAAAAGCTCTAAAAAATCCGTGTGATCCGTGAAAATCCGCGAGCTGTTTTCTATTTGATAATCTTCTGCGTGGCGTACCAGCCGGTTAACATTGCAATGGGCACGCCGGCAGGGGAATAGGCCCACTGACCAGCCTGCAAGACGCCCGGTATAGGGGTTAGGGCGGATTTTGGAATGTCTTTCAATTGATTGACGACCGGAACGTCCGTCTCGAAGGACCAGCCGGTGATCGCGCCTTCGGAACTCCCGGCCACCTTATGGATCGTCAAGGGGGTGGAGGAAAATTTAAAGAGGACATCATCCTCCAAGCCCTGGTAGATGGTTTCAGAAAAGATGCTGAGGATGCGCTGCGCCATTATTTCCTTAAACTCATCATACCAGCCAGCCGCTTCGATTTTCTTGGCAAGGTCATAATCGAAAAGACAACTGATCATGACGCCGGTTTGTCCTTCGGGCGCCAGGGAAGGATCTCGAAGCGCGGGGATAGAGACTTCGTAGGTGTTGAAACGACAAAAATCAGCTATCCAATCCAAAACGTCATCCTTGGATTGGGCGTCAAAATCTTCTATAAGATGTTGCCTTGCCGCCCGCATCGTCTCTCCCAATCCCTCTTTTGAGGGGGCGTAGAACATGTGGGCGCCGCCTCTCGCTTGGAAATAGGAAGGCGGACGATCCACGCCCACAAACAAGATGAAGCTGGATTCGGCGCCTGTGGCGGAAAGCATCCTCTGAGTCTCGGCCTCGATTTGCTGCGTCAGCTTTGCATCTAATCCGGCAAGGTTAAGGCTCCGATATAGGGTCTTCAAATCCGCGGCCCAGATCAGATGATCGTAGTCGTAGCTATGGCCCGCCGCGTCCGTGACCTTCGATGCCGCCGGCGTGACCTCTACGATGTGCCGGTTCAGCGCTATCTCTCCGCCGCCCCGCAAGACATGCTCTTTTAGCAGCCTGGGCAAAGCGCCGGTGCCCTCTCTGGGGTAGAAATAATCAAGGTAAACATAGAAATACCCCAAGGCGAAATAGGTGGGGGTCTCCCGGAAAAAGAACTGCGTCAATATATCGATTAACGACTGGTTGTCCGTTAACCGCTCAAGGAATGCCTCCATGGGCATACTGAACTGCGTCTGCTTTCTCAAAACATAGAGGAGCTTGAAGGTCCAAGGGATCAATTTCCGAAAGATAAACGCCTTGTTGTGGGTAAGATCTGTGAAGTTGGGGTTATCGAATTGGTATAAAATGGCGGTATGTTTGGATAGCTTATGGATGATCGCTATTATCTTTTCTATATCGTCACGCTGGGCGGGATACAAATGGATCAGCATCCGTTGGTAGGCCGCCAGATCATCCAGGGAATTGACAAGGAAGAGTTGATCTTCCACGCCCATCGAGATTTTATTCTCCAAAAACTCCCCACTAATCCCCAAATCCTTTAGGATGGGTTTGACCATCCCGGAATTCACAAACGCCCTCGGTCCGGCATCGAAGGAAAAGCCCTCATACTCAAAAGTATTGACTAATCCTCCGACCCTATCATTCTTATCTAAGAGCAGAACCGGATAATTTTCCTTGGTCAAATAAGCTGCTGCGGTTAATCCCGCCATACCAGCGCCCACAATGACAATTTTCTTGTTCTTGGTCGTCATTTTAATTCACCTAACTCCAGACTTAAGGTCCACAACTCCTCTGCTGCCTCCTTGTCCAGTGCCGGAGGGGCAGGTTCTTCTTCCGTAGTGAGATTGAAAAACTTGCCGGATGTGTGATCCAAGGCGTCGGAAACCCCTAAATAATAGAGGGCCTCCGCAGAAACCTCCGGGGATTTGGCCGTTCTATCGACCAGGATCCGCTTGAGGAACTTGTAAATGGGGCCATTGTTTTGACCGCTGTTCGTCTTCACGTTGCCCGGATGCATCGCGTTCACCGTGACGCCGGCGCCCGCAAAATACTCACTGAGTTTGATCATGGAAAGCAGTTGTGCTGTTTTCGCCGCGCCATAACTTTTCAGTCCCGAATAACGCTGGCGCTCCCAAGCCAGATCATCCAAATTCAAGCCCCAGACAGCGAATCTATGGGCCTCAGAATTGACAAATAGGATGCGACCGGCGCGCTGGATCAGAAATTTTTCGCGAAGGTAGTAGTTCAAGATAAATGTACTGAGGTAATTGACCTGAAATACCATCTCCAGGCCATCACCCGTGAAAGTTCTCTGGGTTACAAACACCCCGGCATTATGGATCAACACATCGATAGGCCGATCCAATGCGGACAATTTCTTGGCAACCTGATGCACGTCTGCCAACTTGGCAAAGTCCGCAATCAAATAGGTGCATGCGATAGGATACTGACCTTCTAGCGTTTCACACAACTGCTGTGATCTAACTTCATTCCGATTGATGCTTAGAATATCGGCCCCTTGGGAAGCATATTTTTGCGCCGTGGCATACCCGATGCCCGACGTCGCCCCCGTAATGACCACGAATCGGTTGTTAAAATCCTGCGCGCATATCTCAGGGGATCGCTTTAGATTGCGCACCATCGCAAAGATGTTAGACCACTTATATTCTTTTCGATATTTTCTCAACTTTCCTTCAGGCATGATTCCGACGCCTTCACACTCCCAGCGCGTTGAAGATGCGCTGATAGCTGCGCACGGCGCGATCCCAGGAGAATTGGCGCAGCATCTCCGCGCCGGCGGCGATCATCTCCGCGTAGGCGCGCCGATCCTGCACGTAGAGGTCGGTCGCGTCCTGGAAGGCCCACGCCGCCTCGCGCACCATCGCATCGAAGAGCGGCGCGCCCGCGCGCTCGGCCACGCGGTCGCCGGGATCGTACTCGCAGGCGACGATGTGCTCCCACCCCGCGAGGATGTCCTCCCAGACGAGGTCCGGCTCGCGGAAGAGGAAGCCCGTGGGCGCGGCGCCCCGCGCGTGATAGCGATCGGCGATGCGGCGCACCGCCCGGCCCATCACGCCGCTGGGATAGGGCGCGACCTGCTGCACCAGCCCGCCGGTCGCGCGCGCGACGACGGGCGTCCCCTTGGCGTAGCCCTCCGTCGCCGCGCCGAACGGCTCGTAGAGCGAGGCCATCACCAAGTAGGTGCTGCCGCGCATCAACTCGAGGAAGCCGCGCGCCATGCGGAAGGGGAAAACCTTCACGTCGCCCGCGCGCTCCTCGGCCAGCGCCTTGAGGAAGCCCAGGCCCGCCAGACCCTCGTCGCCAGGGATGGGCGTGAAGATGAACTTGGCCGCGCCGGGCGGCAATCGGCGGATGGCCGCCGCGACGACGTCGTAGCCCTTCTGGCGCGGATCATCCCGCCCGAGGCAGAGGAAGATCGGGCCGTCGCAGCTCTCCAGATCCGCCAGCGCGCCCCACGTCCCTTCCGGCTGATACGCTTGCAGCACGGAGATCATCTCCTCGCGGCGGCGGGCCTTTTCCTCTATAATGGGCGCGACCTCGCCCCGTTGGGCCGCCGCGATGGCCTCGCTGGGGAAATCCAAGGGGGTGAAGAGGCCGTTATCGATGCCGACGACGCCGCGCTCCTGGAGCAACGCTTGCAGGTGCGGAGCATAGACGCGCGTGTGCAGCGGATCGAGCGTCAGCTCGGCGGCGAAGTTCTCGGAGACGGTGCAGAGCGGCCCATCGGTGAAGGGGATCATCTTAGTGAGAACGGTCGGCCCCTCGACGGTGCGCCAGAAGATCTGCGCCAGCTCGTCATCAGAAAGCGGATGATCGTAGGGATTGTGCATCGTCAGCGTGCAGACGGCGGAGGCAATCCCCGGTTCCTTCTTGATCGTGAGCGCGGCCGAGGCGGTCTGCCAATCCTGCAAGCAGACGAAGAGATCGGACGTGTCGCCCAGCGCCACCAGCGCCTTGGCGACCGCCGCGCAGAAGAAGAGCGCATCCTGCAGAAGCTGATCGGGATCCGCCGGGTTGAGATAGGGGTTGCAGGGCGCCTCGGCGGAGGGCGGATTGCGGCCATCGCAGGGCGCGTTGAAGAACGCCTCCGTATCGAGCAGATAGGTAATAAACCCGTCGGCATCGACGTGCTGGAGGATCTCGACCTCGTGCTCCACCTTGCCGAAGCGGACGCTGAAAGATTTTCCAGTCGATTCGATCTCGTCCGCGCGTTTATGATAGCGGGCGATCTGCTCAAAGTAGGGCGCGATGGTAAAGCACGCGCCCTCCTCTTCCAATTCCAGGGCCGCCATACGACGCGGCAAAAGCCGCATCACGGCGGCGAGGCCGCCCAAGGGCGCGAACTCACTTTCGAAGGTCACAAATACAACAGTGCGCTGCTTATTGTGGGGTTTTACGGTTTGTATCAGGGCCATAGCAATGCCATCCTTTCGCTAAACTTGATTGCGTGACATACTTTGGGGAACTATCAAGATAGAGTATAGTGAGGATCGACGGGATGTCAAAAATTTTCGCGCCGCACCGGGCAACAAGTACCCTCATCCGCCGGTGATGGTATAATTGATGAAACATTCTAAGATTTTGGCTTGTACCCCGCCGCCCGCAGATAAATCGCGGGATAGAAGCTAAAGTCGGCTCGAAGCCGACTGAAATGCATGACAATGCTCGACATTGAGTCGGCTTTTTAGCCGACTTCAGCTTTCAGACGGGTAGTTCACTGCCCGGTTGCTCAAAAACCAATCAGACCCAAAGGGAGAACTCCCATGATGCAAGCCCTTGTCTCGATTTTGGACTCAGTGATCCACATACGCTTGACAAAGACCTGCATGCAACTGAAAGAGGAATTCTGCGCGTGCGGTTTCTATGTGACGGAGTTCCCACATTTCTCGTACCAGGTGGCGGAAGGCTTCAATCTCGAGGCGCTCGAAGCGCGCCTGGCGCAGGAAGCCGCGCGCCTGGCGCCCATCACGACGCGCGTGAGCGGCGTCGGCATCTTCCCCGGCCCGCACCCCATCATCTTCCTGCCGGTGGTGCGCACGCTGGAACTCAGTCACCTCCACCATCGCCTGTGGGAGATCACCAAGGACACGGCGCACAAGCCGGTCTCGCACTACCACGCCACGCGCTGGATCCCCCACATCACCTTAGCCCAAAAGGATGTCACGCCCGACACGCTCCCGGCGGTGATGCGTTGGCTGAACAACCAGACATTCGATTGGGAGATTCGAGTGGATAATCTGGCCCTTATTTATACCAACGGCGAGACGGAGACCGGCATGGCCTTTCGCTTCGATTTGACCGGGGCAGAGCGTATTGCGTAATGCGTATTGCGTAAAAATCAACCACATACAAGGGTTGTATTTACATTTAGGAAATCTTTCCGGCAGCCGGTGCTGTAATTCAGAATTGCGAATTACTAATTGCGAATAATAATTCCCTGAAAAAAGCTAAAAGGTCTCGCAAAGCCGCTAAGGGAAAATAGGGTACAGGTTAATTTTCGGTATCTGTTTAGTTTCGTGAGTGGATGTCCCAGCACTAAAAAAAGCTCTCAGTCCCCGTCCCCGGGGACGTTTAAAAAGCACCTTTGAATTGCTAAGACGCCCTCGGGGACGAGGGCTTGGAGCGTTACTCATAAGACTAAACGGGCACAATTTTCGTGATCAGAGACGGTGATTTGATGAATAAAATTAAATCAAACCTTAAAAATCTTGGCGACTTTGCGTCTTGGCGTGAGGTAGTCCCCTTCTTTCAGTAGAGTCGAATAATGCTGGCTCTTCAGGAATTCGCCGGGTGCAATCGTGTTATCCCCACCCGCAACCTGGTAGCGACGTGAAAAAGGTCTATGATCCCCACAAACACGTAATTCTTGGCTGCTTTTAGGGCGGCTGAGGGGGTTGCCCGGCAAAATCCAAAAGACCCATAATGCTATTGAGTAGGCTCCACCGAAAAAAGGCGGTTCACCACTGAGAACACTGAGAAAAATTAAGATTCTAATTAATAAAATTAAATTCTTAGCCGGAAAAACCGAACTTTATTAATTTGATAACCTTATTTTTGAAGGAAAACGTTCAAACAGAGCCGGTTTCTATTCAAATAAGGG